>JBLHLO010000230.1:0-4233 GCA_047621105.1 Alphaproteobacteria bacterium | reverse complement strand
GTGATGATCGCCGATGCCAATGCCGCCCGCACCGATGAGGCCCATAACGCAGCGCTGCAGAATTTCTTTCTGTCGTTCGGCGATGTGATGACCGCAGGGGAAGCCGAAGGCTATCTCACCGCCAATGCGCAAGCGCCCGGGGTGGCGCGCAAGTCTTCGGGCGCTTGAGCGCGTAATTTGCCCGAGCCAAGGCATGAACCGGGCTATACTGGGCCCTACTTATCGGAGCCCGTCGTGATCCCAACTATTCCTCCCTGCCGCCACCTGCCTGTGGTGCCGTCGTGACGGCCGAACATGCGGGTCCCCGGCTCAACCAACCCCCTGAATCGAGCGAATACAAAACGTTCGCCGGTCGTCTCGACATGCGTGTTCTGCGCACATTGGTGCCGTTCCTGTGGAAGGCCAATTCGTTCGAGCTGCGCGCCCGTGTGGTTATCGCCCTGGTGCTGTTGGTGGTTGCTCTGGTCGCCAATGTCTATGTGCCGATCATCTACAAAGGCGCGGTGGATGCGCTGACCCCAAAGGACGTCAGTCTGATCGCGCTGCCCGTCGCGCTGATTGTTGCTTACGGCTTATTGCGATTTACCTCCACCGCCTCGGCCGAGATCCGTGACGCTATTTTTGCCAAGGTCACCCAGCGCGCCGTGCGTCAGGTGGCGACGCGGGTCTTCCGCCACTTGCATGTGCTCAGTCTGCGGTTTCATCTCGATCGCCAGACCGGCGGGCTCAGCCGCGCTATTGAGCGGGGCATGAAGGGGATTGAATTCACCCTCGCCTTCATGTTGTTTTCCATTATCCCGACGATCCTGGAAATCGTCGTCGTCTGCGGCATTCTCTGGGCGCTCTACGATATTTGGTTTGCGGCCATCACCTTCGTGACCATCAGCACCTATATCTTCTTCACGCTCATGGTGACCGAATGGCGCTTGCGCTTTCGCCGTGAAATGAACGCCCGCGATCAGGAAGCCAATACAAGGGCCATCGATTCGCTGCTTAATTTTGAGACCGTCAAATATTTCGGCAACGAAGGTTTTGAAGGGAACCGCTACGACAATGCTATGGCGCGTTATGAGCACGCCGCCGTGCGCAACAAGACCTCACTCTCGTTGTTGAACGTCGGCCAGGCGGTCATTATTTCCGGCGGCTTGACTACGGTGATGATCATGGCCGGGCGCGGGGTCACCGGCGGCACCATGACCATCGGCGATTTTGTCCTGGTCATGACGTATCTGATGCAGCTTTACATGCCGCTTGATTTCCTGGGCTACGTCTATCGTGAGGTCAAGCAATCGCTCACCGATATGGAAGTGATGTTCAACCTCATGCAGGTGCCGGCGGAAATCACCGACAAGCCGGACGCGCCTGATCTCAAGGTGACGGGTGGGGAGGTGGTGTTTGACCATGTCTCCTTTGGCTACAATGCTGATCGGCCGATCCTTAAGGATGTCAGTTTCCGCGTCGCCCCAGGGCGCAAAGTGGCCATCGTCGGGCCATCGGGGGCGGGCAAATCCACCATTTCAAGATTGCTGTTCCGCTTTTATGACGTCGATGCGGGCCGCATCACCATTGATGGCCAGGAATTGCGCGACGTGGCTCAGGGTTCCTTGCGTGCGGCTATCGGGATCGTCCCCCAGGATACAGTGCTGTTCAATGACAGCGTCTATTACAACATTGCCTATGGCATGCCCGGCTCGGATACGGCGGAGATTGAGACGGCGGCAAAGCTCGCCGCCATTCACGATTTTATCGTGTGCACGCCCCAGGGCTATGAGACGCGGGTTGGTGAACGTGGGCTTAAGCTATCGGGGGGTGAAAAGCAGCGCGTTGCGATCGCCCGGACCATGCTGAAGAAACCGGCCATCCTGGTTTTTGACGAGGCGACCAGCGCCCTTGATTCCCACACCGAAAAGGAAATTCAGGCTGCACTGGCCCAGGTTTCGGCCAATCACACGACCTTGGTGATTGCCCACCGCCTATCCACGGTGATCGATGCCGATGAGATCATCGTCCTCGATCAAGGCCGCATCACCGAACGCGGTACCCATGGGGGTCTTCTGGATAAGGGCGGTCAATACGCGGCCATGTGGGCGCGTCAGCAGGAAGCGGCACAGCTGCGCGATACGTTGGCCCAGGATCTCGGCGAGGCGGGCGCTGCGGAAGAAATGGCGAGCGAAGGGCTGACCGACGATACCCTCAAGAAGATTTAACGGGCCTCACCGTGTTTGAGGGCGGGCGCGCGAATATGCCTCAATAAGGCTGGTAGGATTTTTCTTCGATCAGGCCGGCGCCGAGCGCTTCGTTGATGCTGCGTTTCACGCGCGAGCGTTCGTCGTTGGTGATATAGACCGCGCGGGCGAGGGCGACAAATTTTTCCCCGAAATCCTTACCACGTTCGCAATCACGAATTTCGTCCTCGATCTCCCAGAGCTTGGCGTTGATCGTCTTCAACTCAACATGGAGCGCGCGGATGTCGTTGCGTATGGGCACGGTCTTTGCCACCACGGCGGCAAGTTCTTCAAGCTCATGGCGAACATTGGCCAGTTTGGCGGCATCCGTCATGCGTTCGGACTTGATTTCGAGGATCGTCAGCCGGTCGAGGACTTCGCCGGGGGAAATGTGGATGGTGATACTTGTCGGATCAGCCATGGACTCCGATGCGCGCGCCGAGCGCCTCCGTTATCTCTTTAAATACCCCATCCCAGTCGCCGGGATGGCGCTGGCGGAAGACATGAACGTTGGGATACCAGACCGTGCGCGGGCCCTCAAGCCCCCAACGCCAATCGGGCACATGGGGCAGGGCTAAAAAGGTTGGCACCCCAATGGCCCCGGCAAGGTGGGCCAGCGCACTGTCGGAGGTGATCACCAGGTCGAGCGCAGGCAGGGCGGCGGCGGTATCCATGAAGGCACCGCCTGCATTATCGAGTTCGGTGCCGAGATCAAGCGGCGGCACCTTTCCCGGCCATTCGGTCAGTTGTTCATGGCCTGGGCCCTTTTGCAGGGAAATCAGGTGGACGTTCGGGACCTCGGCCAAGGGCGCAAAAAACGTCAATGGGACGGAGCGTTCCTGGTCCAGGCCATAGCTCGGGTTGCCATGCCAGCCGATGCCGATTTTGCATCCCGTGATGGGTTCTAGGCGGCGGCGCCAGGTGGTCATGCGGGCGGCCTCGGGGCGTAGGTAGCCGCCCCGCCCAAGCTTGGCCGGGCTTACGGATTTGAGAACCCGCGGCAGGCTCATCATCGGCACCCAGAGGTCGAATGTCGGGGGTTTCGCATCAAGCGCAGAGACTGCGCTGATGCCGTCCACGCAGCGGGCAAGCGGCAGCAGGGTTTCGGGGCCACGATAGGTGACGCGCGCGCCAAGATTTTCGGCATCGGCGGCAAAGCGCAGGAACTGGATCGCGTCGCCCAGGCCTTGTTCATGATGGATGAGCAACCGTCGGCCCGGGATCGGTCGGCCATCCCATTCGCTGCCCCCGGGCAGCGATATACTCATCCCGGGGATCTGACTGCGGGCCTCAAAATCTTCGAAGCCGGATTTCCAATCTTCCCCCATCAGCCGCGTAAGACCCAGGTTCCAGCGGGCTTCGGCGTCGCCCGGCCGAAGGATCAGCGCATCGTCCAGCATGGTGACGGCTTCCTGTAGGCGCCCCATTTGGCGCAGGGCGGCGCCTGTGTTGATGCGCGCGCCGGCATGGGCCGGGCCGACCGCAAGCGCTTCGCCATAGGCGCGCAAAGCCTCTTCGCGCAGGCCCTGGGCGTTAAAGACATTGCCGAGGTTATAGGGAAAGGCCGCCACGTCGGGACGGAGGTCAGCGGCCTTTTCGAAACAGGCCTGGGCAGCACCCAGGTTGCCACGGTCCTTTTCAACGAGGCCCAGGTTGGACCAGCCTTCGGCAAAGCCGGGATCGATTTCTACTGCGCGGGTGAGTTCTGCTGCTGCACCGTCATAACGTCCCATGCGTTTAAGCGTGTTGCCGAGGTTCGAAAGTGTGAGCACGGGATGGGGGGGTCGGCATCCAGCGCTTCATGGTAGCGCGTCGCAGCCTGATCGAAGCGTTCCATGGCTTGCAGCACATGGCCCGCGGAATGCAGGTAGTCGGCGTTGCCGGTGTCGCGAGCAAGCGCTTTGCTGATCAGTTGCAGGGCGCGTTCGGGATGGCCCTTATCGAAAGCGACGAGGCCAAGTAGGTGCAGGGCGCTGGGGTCGCCTGGCCGGGCGGCGAGGGCGCGTTT
>JBLHLO010000229.1:0-4234 GCA_047621105.1 Alphaproteobacteria bacterium | reverse complement strand
GGTTCAACTACCGGGCATCGACGATCCCGAACGGGTCAAGCGGCTGATCGGTAAAACGGCCAAGATGTCCTTCCATCTGGTTGATGACCGCTTCCAACCGGGCGGGCCATTGCCTGCCACGCCGCCGCCAGGGTCTATGTTTGCGCCCCTCGAAGACAACCGCACGACCGGGGGCCAGCCAGTCACCTATGTTCTTAAGCGCCGCGTCATCGTCTCAGGCGATACCCTGGTCGACAGTCAGCCGACCTACGATCAAGGCAGCCCGGTGGTTAGTTTCCGTTTCGATGCCGTTGGCGGACGTCAATTTGCCCGTGCGACCCAGCAAAATGTCGGCAAACCCTTCGCCATCGTGCTCGACGGCAAGATTATCACAGCCCCAGTGATCCGCGAACCGATCATGGGCGGTTCGGGCATCATTTCCGGCAACTTCACCACGGAAGCCGCGCAGGATCTCGCCGTACTCTTACGTGCCGGTGCACTGCCGGCACCCATGACAATTTTGGAAGAGCGTACGGTCGGCCCCGACCTCGGTGCGGATTCCATCGCCGCCGGGGAAATCGCCAGTGTGATCGGCTTCATATTAGTGGTGATCTTCATGTTCCTGGCCTATTCGACCATGGGCTTGTTCGCTAATCTGGCGTTGTTGACCAATCTGGTGCTGATCACCGGTGCCTTGTCGCTCCTGCAGGCAACCCTGACATTGCCCGGCATCGCCGGCATCGTACTGACCATCGGCATGGCGGTGGATGCCAATGTGCTGATCTTTGAACGCATCCGGGAAGAATTGCGATCGGGACGCACCATGATGTCGGCCATTGAGGCGGGCTACGCCCGCGCCTTCACCACGATTTTGGATAGTAATCTGACCACCTTGATTGCCGCCATTTTGCTGTTTGAATTCGGCTCCGGCCCGGTGCGCGGCTTCGCCGTGACCCTGGCAATCGGTCTTCTAACCTCAATGTTCACGGCGATCTTGCTGACTCGTTTTCTGATCGCCACCTGGGTCGCCAAGCGGCGGCCCAAAGCACTGCCGCTCTAGGGAGAAGGATAATGGCCTGGTTCCCGATCACATTGGTGCCCGCGGGCACCCATATCGACTTTGTTGGCAAGCGGCTGTTTTGGTTCGCTATTACCGGCATCTTCATGCTGAGCTCTCTCGGTTTTATCGCCATAAAGGGACTCAACTTCGGTATCGATTTCAAGGGCGGCATTCTGATGGAAGTCCGTACCCCCGGCACCGCTAATATAGATACCCTGCGCGGCAAGCTTTCCGGCCTTGGCCTTGGTGAAGTCGCTTTGCAAAGCTTTGGTGCGCCCAATGACGTGCTGATCCGCATTGAACGCCAGCCCGGTGGTGAAAAGGCACAGCAGGCTGCGGTCTTGAAGGTCAAGACCGCGCTCGGGACTACGGTGTCGAGCTATAGGAGAACCGAATTCGTCGGTCCCAAGGTCGGCGCTGAATTGATTGAAGGCGGCATTTGGGCCGTGGTTTTGGCCCTTCTGGGGATTGCCTGTTACGTCTGGTTTCGATTCGAATGGCAATTCGCCGTCGGCGCCATTGTTGCCCTGACCCATGATGTGATCGGCACCATTGGCATCTTTGCCATCCTGGGGCTCGAATTCAATCTGGCCTCGGTGGCGGCGGTCCTCACCATTGCCGGTTATTCGATCAACGATACCGTGGTTATCTTCGACCGGGTGCGCGAAAATCTGCGCAAGTACAAGACCATGGATATCAAGGATTTGATCAATCTATCGATCAACGAAACCCTTGCACGGACGATCCTCACTTCGCTCACCACCCTGATCGCGCTCATCGCCATCTTCTCCTTCGGCGGCGCGGTGATCCGTGATTTCAGCTTCGCCATGATCTTCGGCATAATTATCGGCACTTATTCGACGATCTATGTCGCTTCTTCAGTTGTGATCTACCTGCATATCCGCGAAGGCATTTCGAGCGGCGATGTCGGCAGCACGGCTCCCGGCGACAAGCCCGCTTAAGGCCTTCGCGCTAGGAACCCGGGTATGGAATTGATCCGTCAACCCGGCGAAGGCATCCCCCTTGTTCGGCGCTACGGTAACGGCAGCTTCACCATCGGTGCGACGCGCATCGATGGGGCAGTGTTGATCGGGATGACAGTCGAAGCCTTGTCCTTGCCCACCTTCGCCGACATCACGCCAGATCACATGGCCAAAGTGGCCGCCTTGCAGCCGCGCCCGGAAATCTTGCTGATTGGAGCGGGGCCAGCACCCGCAACACTTACGCCCGATTGCCGGGCGTCCCTCAAGGACGCAGGGATCAATGTTGAAGTCATGGCCACCGGGGCGGCATGCCGCACTTTCAACGTCGCCCTAGGCGAGGGCAGGCGGGTGGCGGCCCTGTTGATCCCGATCGATTGATCCCAAAAAAACGGGGCGCCCCGTTATGGGACGCCCCGCTGAACGCATAACAAACAAATGGTTACATCAAGTGCGGTCCTGCCACCATGGCGTAGGACATCGGAATCGACAGCATCGTATTCGTCCGCGAGAACAGCATCGCTGTCCGCGCCGATTTTGGCTTGTCCTCCGCTGCACACTCGACCAGGCCGAGCGCCCTTTGTTGATTTGGCCAGATGATGAACCAAACATTGAAGGCCATGATCAAACCGAACCACATGCCAATGCCGATCATCATCATCTTGGCGCCACTGCCACCAAGACCAAGCGTCAGTGCCTGAGCTATCCAACCGAGCTGCCACGCCTGTAGCAACCCGAAGACGATGGTTGCAAGTGCTGCCCAGCGGAACCAGAACAACGCTTCTGGTGCGATGACCTTGCTGATTGCCGGTTTTTGCTCATCCGGAATCTTCGGCATGCTCGGCATTTGAACAAAGTTGAAATACCAAAGGATACCGATCCACATAACACCGCTGATGACATGTAGCCAGCGGACTAGGAATACAGCGTACGGATCCATTAAAAAGCCCATTGTGTTTCCCCCTCCGCTAAAACGAGTATTTGACGATAAGAGCCATCACAATGGTGATGGCAAACCCAAGTAGAATTGTGTTCTGCAAACTTTCTAGAGGATTTTTCATGACGCTCCCCCGCGTTAATTCATTGGTTTAGTATAAGGGCACTTTCAAGACACTATATATAGCAAGAACTTGCCTGGCGCAACTTGACCATTGAGGTGGTCGGATTAGCGTCGGCGCGTTGCCATGATCAGAGCCCGGAGCGCGATCCACCGGCGCGCAAACGCTCCCGGCATAAAATTCGGGGCAAAACCATCCGCACGCCTCAGGATGCGGACGCGCGCACGGGTTTCGATAAGCAAACCTGCCAAAGCCGCCCGGGCGCGAAAATCCGGCATCAACACACCACTCCCGTGGACCTCATCCAGGAGCGTTCCCGCCTGATCGAGCGCACGCCCCAGAACAATGGCCAAGGATGGTGAAATCCGGGTGAAAGAAAGATCGGCCATGTCGGCACGGGCATCAGTGAACCAGCGTTCCGGCAGATACACACGGCCAAGCCAGCGGTAATGGCTCTGTACCCGGTGCACGATTTCAATCAATTGCCAGGCGAGCCCTATATTTTCGGCCTTTCGCAAGGCATCTACCCTAGCGCCCATAAGGCCAAATCCCAGAACGGCAACCGGCGTGGCGCCGAAACGGCACCAGGTCAGCAGATCAGACCAGTCACGATAACGGCTTTTGCGCAAATCCTGTCCCGCCGCCTGAAGGATCTGCCAGGCCGGGCGTGTATCGATGCCACGCGCCGCCAGCAAACCTGCCAGCGCCACAGCCGGCGCGGCGGGATCTGCTGTGGTGACGGTATCCGGCGAAAAGGGTGCTGCCAGGGCGGCAAGCGCAGATTCCTTGCGTTCCGGGGTGAGGGCTGGGTGATCGGCCACGGCCCGCACCGCAGCGACAAAGTTCAACAAAATAGCGAGATCGCACCGCGCGGGCTCAGGCAACAGCCGCCAGGCAACCATCTGCGTCCAAGGGGCACTTTCGCCACCGTCGGAAGGCTCACCGTCGGCAGAAGGGAGGATGGGGGTCGGATCAGTCATCGTCATGTGATTATATGAGCCGATCATGCAAACCGATAGCAAGCAAGACAGAGAAATGAAAACGGCTGAGAGGCTGTGCGCCGACCAGGCCCGGGCCGAGGACCGCGACCGTTGGCTCACCGCCTTGTTGGCCCCGGCAACGGCGCGGGCAGGCATTTTTGTGCTCACCGCTTTCTT
>JBLHLO010000228.1:0-4243 GCA_047621105.1 Alphaproteobacteria bacterium | reverse complement strand
CCGAAACAATCTGGCTTAAAACAAGAAGGCGGTTCATGGGGTCAAGACCTCGATCTGTTCGGGATGGGTGGCCTCTATCATTGGTCCGTTATATCGCTTAAGCCAACCCCTGACCCGCACGGTTTTACCGCTGAGTTGGTGAAGACGTTGGCCATAGACGGGTCGGAACCGGTTGAGCGCGCGTTTGGGGATGGTGATCGTGAAATCTTGGCGCCAGTTCTCGCCGAAATTCAAATAGCCGCGTCCGCGCACCACGGCGGTTTTCAGGATACGACCTTCGATCAGTTGGAATGTCCCGACATATCGATTGGCTTCCGATTCTTTGATCACCCGGTAATAGTTGAGCCCCCAGATGCCCCGCCGGTCGGCGCGGGCACCGCCGAAATGCGGTGTGAGCTTTTGGTTAGTGGTGAGCCTGATGAGGGCGGCCTTGGCCGCCTGGCCGAGCGGCCAGGTTTTGAAGCACGGCCTGCCCAAGGGCAGCTTCGGCGCCTGGATACCGACCAGCCGGACTTGGCGCCCGTCAAGGGTATCGCCGTCGCTGACGTCAACCACGGTGCCTGGCGTGCCCAGTGACAGGCCCCCGGGCAGGCGTATTTCGGCCCCTGTGTCGCCACCGTCGGGAGGACGGTAGCTATACAGAGAGCGGCAATCAAATGGGGGGCCAAGTTCCTCATAACTCTATTTTAGCGCTCCCGGGAGGGGCCGGGAAGGCGTGACCTTTGACCGGGGCTTCATCGCCTCTGTAAGATGGCCGGATAATGCCTATGGATCAGACCACCCCCTCGCGCCGCACGGCGCTTTATCCGCCGCTCGAGCCCCGGGACAAGGGCATGCTTGATCTCGACGGGCATCACCGCATGTATTACGAGGTCGCGGGCAAACCCGATGGCGTGCCGGTGGTCTTCCTGCACGGCGGGCCGGGGGCGGGCAGCCATGCCCATCACCGCCGGTATTTTGATCCCCGCCATTATCACATCGTGCTGTTTGACCAACGCGGCGCCGGCCGTTCGGAACCCTTTGGCGACATGGCCGGGAACACGACTCCCGATCTTATCGCCGATATGGAACGGTTGCGCGCCCATCTTGGTCTTGAGCGTTGGGTGCTGTTCGGGGGTTCCTGGGGATCGACTTTGGCATTGGCTTACGCCGAAGCTCATCCCGACCGGGTCATGGGGTTGATCCTTCGGGGCATCTTCCTCGCCCGCAAGTTCGAAGTGGATTGGTTTCTCTATGGTATGCGCGGCTTCTTTCCCGAAGCCTGGGACAGGTTTGCCGGATTTTTGCCGCCCGATGAACGGCACGACCTGCTGGCCGGGTATTACCGTCGCCTGATGGACCCTGACCCGGCCGTGCATATGCCTGCCGCCCGGGTGTGGAGTGCCTTTGAGGGGTCGTGTTCAACGCTTCGGTTTGATCCGCAGGCAGAATCGGGGTTTGGTGCCGGCCGCATGGCGCTCGGACTGGCCCGGATCGAAGCCCATTATTTTGTCAACGACCTGTTCATGACCGAGAACCAATTAATCGACAACATTGATGTCTTGGCGGGAATCCCGACGGCCATTGTCCAGGGCCGCTATGACGTGGTTTGCCCGATCCGCTCGGCCGATGAATTGGTCCGCAATTGGCCCGGCGCCCCTGAATCCAACGGCCTTGATTACCGGGTGATTCCAGACGCTGGACATGCCGCGTCGGAACCGGGCATCCGTGCCGCCCTGATGGCGGCGACGGAACGCTATAAATCACTCGATCCGTGATCGGCCTCTGAATAGGTTTTGGAGTGAGGGGGCCGTGGATAGGCGTCTTGCCGGGTGCCCGTGGGTTACCTAGAATGGCCTACAAGACTGTTGTCGATAATGCGTGATGACAGGAAACCAGCCGGGGCCGATGTGACTCATAATAAATCCGGGCAAACGGGGCGCCTCATTGCCTGTGTATTTGCTGCGTTGTTTTTCTTTGCAGCTACGGCCAGGGCTGGCGAGGATGCGCGCGTTGGCGATCCCGCACTTTTCAGCTTCAGTGCCGGGGCGTTTGATATCAACGATAACGACGGCGCCGGGATGCTGAGCTTCCAATACGTGAGCGAGCGCCGGTGGATCTGGCACTTTCGGCCGACACTTGGCTCCTTCGCGACTTTTGACGGCGGGCTCTACGCCTATGCAGGATTATCGCTCGATCTGTATTTCGGCAAAAACTTCGTCGTGACCCCGAGCTTCGCGCCCGGCCTCTATATGCGCAATGGCGGCAAGGACTTGGGCTCGCCGATCGAATTCCGCTCCTCCATCCGGGCCGCTTGGCGGTTTGCAGACAAGTCGCGCCTCGGTATTGATCTCAACCATCTGTCCAATGCCGGGATCGATGACACCAACCCCGGCGCCAACCAATTGTTGGTTTTCTTCGCCATCCCCTTCTCCCGCGACGGCAAGTAGGCGCCGCGTGTCAGCGGGTCCAGGCCTCGGTGTTGCGCACCGCCTCTGACGCGGCGCGGGCATTGATGCTATAACGGCCTCCGCATAACCGAGTTCACAGGGGCGCCCGTAGCTCAGCCGGATAGAGCACAGGATTCCTAATCCTGGGGTCGTGGGTTCGAGTCCCGCCGGGCGCACCAATTTTTTCAAGGCAGCAGGAGACCGGAGAACCATGTTTAAGCGTCTTTCCACTTTTATTGCATCGCTCGTCCTTGCGGTCGGTGTCGTCTTCGGGTTTGGGTCGGGTGAGGCTTCGGCTCAGAACCCCCGGGTCAAGCTCACCACGAATTTGGGCGTGATAATTATCGAGCTCGATGCCGCGCGCGCGCCGAAGTCGGTGGCGAATTTTCTCGGTTATGTGAAATCCGGCTTTTATAACGGCACGATCTTTCATCGTGTCATTCGCGGTTTCATGATCCAGGGTGGCGGCATGGAACCGGGTATGGGACGCAAGCAAACCAATGCGCCGATCACCAATGAAGCCGATAACGGGTTGACCAATCAGGTTGGCACTATCGCTATGGCGCGCACCGGCGATCCCCATTCAGCGACCGCACAGTTCTTTATCAATACCGCCGACAACCGGGCGCTTAATCATCGTAGCAAATCAGGTTCGGGCTGGGGTTATGCGGTGTTCGGGCGCGTCATCGAAGGCATGGAGGTGGTGCGCATCATCGAAGGGGCGTCCACCGGATCGACCGGTGGTTTCCGCGACGTGCCGCGTTCCGATATCATCATCACTAAAGCCGAAACGCTCTAGCCTAGATACCGCCGCCTAAATCCCGAGTGCCTTGAGCTGCCCTTCGGGGTAGCGGGTGCCTTGGGCGGCGCCGTCGGGCATGGCGTTTAATAGTTTCTCGCTCTCTTCACTGCTGAGCGAGAGAGCAGCGGCGGCCGCGTTCTCGGCCACATGTTCGGGCTTATGGCCACCGGGGATCGCCATCACCCCCTGGGCGACCAGCCAGGCCAGCGCAACCTGGGCCGGGGTCGTGCCCTTGGCTGTGGCAATTTCTTTCAATGTATCAATCAGTGCCAGGTTATGGGCGAAGTTTTCCGGCTTATAGCGCGGCATATCGCGGCGGCGATCGTTTTCGCCAAGATCATCGACCTTGTTGAAACGCCCGGTCAAAAATCCGCGTCCCAAAGGGGCGTAGGCGATAAAGGTAATGTTGAGCGCCCGACAGGCGGGCAGAAGGTGGTCTTCGGGAAAGCGCGACCATAGGGAATATTCTGTTTGCAGGGTGGCGATCGGATGCGTGGCATGGGCCCGGCGCAGGGTCTCGGCGCCCGCTTCCGAGAGGCCGAGTGCGCGCACCTTGCCAGCATCTACCAGCCGGGCCATGGCACCCACCGTGTCTTCAATCGGGGTATCGGGATCGACCCGGTGCAGGTAGAACACGTCGACAAAATCGGTTTTGAGCCGTTTAAGGCAGGCGTCCAGCGCTGAACCCACGTAATCGGGTTTGCCGTTCACTTCGCGCCGCCCGTCGGCATGGCGGATATTGCCGAACTTGGTGGCGAGTATCACCTTATCGCGCTTGCCGGCCAGGGCACGGCCCAGGAATTCCTCATTCTTGCCATCGGCATAGGCGTCGGAGGTATCGATGAAATTGGCCCCGAGCTCGATCGCTTTATCCAGCGCAGCCAGGTTTTCGGCCTCGCTCGGCGGCGAATAAATCGGTGTCATGCCCATGCAGCCCAGGCCGATGACCGGCGCGCTGAGGCCGCTCGTGCCCAGTTGTCGTGTCTTCATGCTTGTCTCTCCCTGCTGCCCC
>JBLHLO010000227.1:0-4251 GCA_047621105.1 Alphaproteobacteria bacterium | reverse complement strand
GCTGGCTCAGCCCAGTGGGTTCCGTCCGGAAAAGCCGGATCTTTTCTACCAGAACAACATGAAAAATTGGGGTCCGGCGTTTTGTGCCCGCCGCGACGACATTACCATGGAGATGGTCGACGCCTTTTTGACCAAGATGTACCGCTCCAATCCCGATTTTGTTTTTACTGTGACCCGCGATTTCGTGCGCAGCTGTCAGACGCCAATACTGGTTCTTCCCGACGACATTCCGCCCCACCCCTATGAGGTGGCCATGGAATCGGCGCTGCTTGCACCGAACGCCCAAGTGAGCCTCTTTCCATGGAAGGAACCCCAGGAACGGGTTGCCCTGGCCGTGCGCCATGTGCGCAGCTTCCTAAAGGCACATCAACCGGTGGCCGCCGCCAGCTAAGCCCCGCCTTTTGTGGGGCGGGACTTGATATCCTATTTTCAGTCGCAGGCGACCGAGGCTGCCGTTGTCTTATGGCCGAGATAGGCAATGGTGCAGGTCATCCCGGTTTTGAGCGTCTTGGCTTTGGCCTTTTTGCCACCCACCGTCACCTTGGTCCGGCGTCCATGCAGGGTGATTCTTTCGCGCTTGCCGCTCTTGACCAGGGTGATGGCGAAGCGACCTTTCTTGCCGGGCTTGCCTAAAACCGCGCGGACGGTCTTGAACTGGACCTTGATGGCCTTGCCGACGGGGGTTTGCAATTTGGTGATCCGCTGTACCAGCGCAGGGGGCAACTGGTAGGCGCGGGCGACCAGCATGGCCAGGCGTTCCGGCGCCACGGGGTTGACATCGAGCCGGCTTTTCGCGGCATCGGCCACAAAGGCTGGGTCTTTCATGGTATCCATGAAGGCCTTGCGCATGGCCGTCAGCCGGTCAGCGGGAATGCCCGGTGCCATGATGTAGGCGCGACCGAATTCATAACTCAGGAAGACGGTTTCAAGAATGCGCCGCTCGTCTTCGTTGCGGGCGAAATCAAGGGCCAAGGGCACGTTTGGCAGATCGGTTGCTTTGCGCAGGCCCATCTGAAACAGAATATTGATCTTCTTATCACGGAGCCAATTGGCGCGACGTTGCTTCAGGCCGAACCAGGTGTAGTCGATCCGGCCCTTGACCTCGCCGCGTTCCATCGCGAGGTCGACCTCGCTGCCGCTCAGATAGCCTGCAACGACATTGAACCGCATCCCCAACAATCCACGGAAGAGATGGGGGTGAGTGACCATTGGTGTGGTCGTGCCCACGCCGCCGACCACGAGGTCGTGGCCGAGCAAATCCTTGTGTGTCTTGACCGGCGAATCGTGCCAGGAAACGCCGACCGAGACGGTGCTGGCGATTGAGCCCAACCAATTGAATTTTTGTGCGTCGAACTTTGCTTTTGTTTTTGCCCCTTCAAACAGAGGATCAAAGGAGATGAAGCTGTGTACGGCGGAGACAATGCTGCCGTCCTTGGGGGCGACATTATAGACGTAATTAACCGCCCGCTTGCCGCCGGCGCCCGGCATGTTCTGGACGACAATCCTAGGTTTCCCGGGAATATGCCGATCAATGTGGCGCGCGAGTGCTCGTGCCGGCACGTCATAGCCGCCGCCGGCAGAGGTCGGGACGATCAGCGTCAGGCGCTTGCTTTTGTAAAAATCTGCGACGCCCTGGGCAGTGGATGGGGCTGCGAACCCCAGTGTGCCGATGCTTGCCGCCACAAGCCCTAAGGCCATTAACTTGTGTGAAAAAGTCATATTTCTCTCCCTAAATTTTTATTTTATGACGCTTGAATGACCGGCGTCGTTGGGGGCAATCATAACGGAAACCCGGTGCCGAGGTCCTAAAAATTCTGAAATTTAAAATGTATTCTGGGATACGCAAGATCTGGCCCAATGGCCTTGGTCGCCTGAAGTTGACCCGCATGATGGCGCGTATGGGAGGGGCGGATTAGGCCCCGCGTAGGGCAGCAAATCCGCTGAGATCGGGAAGTGCGCGTAAGTCACTGCACAGTTTGATCATGGCCTCGGCCCGGTCCGGTGCCATGCCGCCGTAGGCGAAGTTGGCCCGCGCCTTGATCGTAATTTGATCGCGCGTCATCGGGTCGTGCGTGCCGCCGCGCAGGTGTGGCTGGAAGGCTTCAATAACCCGCCCATCGTGAAGCGTGGCGCGTATATGGCCGGTGTAGTTTTGTGGATATTCATTTTCTGGATCGATCTCGTATGTGATTTTGTCGCTCAGCGCTTGCACCGTTGGATCATTAACCTTGGCATCAGTAAATTGGGCGAGGCCCGCGTCGCCATCTATTAAGCCGACGGCGATGCAATAGGGGCCGGAGAATTTTGCGCCATATGCGGTGGGTGGACGCAGCTTTTGGTCCAGCGGTTCCCACAGGCGGTGGACGGTGCCTTCGCCGACCTTGCAGATCATGGTAGCGATATCTGCTGCGGTAATGCCCTGACGCGCGAGGTCGAGCGCGCAATCGACGAAGGGTTGGCACATGGTGCCACAGGCATAGGGCTTGAAGGAGAGCTGCGAGACCTCCCAACGGTTGCCGAGCTCGCCGGTCAGCAGTGTGAAGTCGGGCTGGGTCGTCGGTGCGAAGGCGGCATAAAAGCCGTGGGTGCCTTCGAACACGCTCACCGGCCCAGCGAACCCGGCGGCACCAAGTTCGGCGGCGCGAATACCGGCCTGGGCCGCCCAGCCGGCGTGCATGCGCTTGGTCCAGGATCCATCGGCGAGATATTCAATAATGCCTGCTGCCATTGATCCCGCCAGGCCAAAACTGCGTGCCAGGGCGGCGCGGTCGAGACCAAGCGTGACACCTACTGCGGCGCTTGCGGCCATCGCGCCAATCACCGCGGTGGGATGAAAGCCGGCCTTGTGCACACCGGTGCCGGCAATGGCGCCCATGCGGCACATGATCTCGATACCGGCGGCGATGCCGGTGAAGGCGTGCGCCCCGGACAATCCCCGTGCTTCGGCAACTGCGAGCACGGCGGGCACAATGACGGCGCCGGAATGCACGGGGCAGCCTTCGTAACTGTTATCAAAATCTTCGCCGTGGGCGGCGGTGCCATTGATCATCGCCGCCGTTGTCGCGTCACTGGTGCCGGTATGGCCGAACAGGGTCGCGTCCCCGGGTGCAGCCTGCCAGCCGTTGCGCAGGGCCGCGATATAATCGGTTTCACGTGCCGCATAGGCGAGCGCGACCGTATCGATCACGGTGTTGGTGGCCCCAGTGGCGGCATCAATGGGAATGGTGGCCGGGTTAAGGCCAGCCAACCAATCGGCAAGAACTTCTGAGACGGTCGCCATCGCCGCGCCTAACCTGTCTGAATAACGCGCGCCAGCGCGCTAGCGTCGTCCAGATCGACGACGCCCCAGGCCGCATCAATTAACGCCTGGCGTTGGGCCGCATCGAAAATGCCGGCGACACAGGCGGCGGTTTTATCTTCCAGCTCGGCATCGGTGAACGGTTTGTCAGGGCCGCCCCGGTAGCGTTCGTCGGCTTCTTGCACCAACCGGCTGCCATCGCGCGTGACCACTTCAATCCGGGAGCGAATAACGTCCATGCCTTGCGCTTCGATTACTGGATCAAGGCTGCAGGTAATGCGGCGTTGCATATCCTGCATGGCCGACCCGGCGACAAATTCATCGGTGAATTCGGCGCGGCCTGCCCGGCGGGCCAATACGATCATCGACAACAGGGCCGCCATCGAGAATTTGGCCTGCAAATGATTTGCCGCAATGGGGTAGCGGATCGGATTGAGTATATTTGAGCCTGCAAAAAAATGAATCTCGGCGACATTCTCAGGCGCAAGGTCGTGTTCCGTCACCAGGGTCAGCATAGCGTCCATGGATTGATGGGTCACGATGCCCGAAGGATAGGGTTTGATCGACACGCCCGGATCGGCAATCGACAGGGGCTTGCCAAATCCTTGGGCGAGTTTCTCGGGGTAATATCCGCCCGTTGTCACCTGCATGAACCCCCAGGGTCCGTCGAGGGCTTCGCGGTCGGCATCGTATCCAGCAGCGGCTAAAAGTGCGGCGGTGATGCCGTTCTCGGCGGCGCGGCCGACATGCAGGGGCTTTGTCATGGTGCCGAAATTGCAGCGCAACCCGGCGGCGAAGCTTGCCGCCATGCCGAACGCATGGCGCAGTTTATCGCCCTTAAGGCCAAGTAGTTTGGCCGCTGCTGTCATGGCGCCGAAAGTGCCGACTGTGCCCGACGAATGAAATCCTTTGCGGTAATGGTCGGTGAGCATCCATTCCGAGATTTTACTTTC
>JBLHLO010000226.1:0-4293 GCA_047621105.1 Alphaproteobacteria bacterium | reverse complement strand
ATCCGAGGTTTCCGCCCCCCAGAACCCTATAAGGGGAAGGGCGTGCGCTATGCCGGGGAATATATCCGCCGTAAGGAAGGCAAGAAGAAGTAAGGGCCGAATAGATGTTGAACAATAGAGAATTATTCAAGCGCCGCACGCGCCGTACGCGTTATGCGCTCCTTAAGAAGACCAAGCGGCCCCGTTTGTCGGTGTTCCGCTCGTCCAAGCATATATATGCCCAGATTATCGATGATAGTAAGGGCGTGACCATTGCTGCTGCTTCCAGCATGGATAAGGACCTTAAGGGCAAACTCAAGACCGGCGCTGATTGCGATGCTGCGGTTGAGGTCGGAAAATTGATAGCCACCCGTGCAAAGGCGGGCGGGATAGAAGCGGTCGTGTTTGATCGTGGCGGCTACATGTTCCACGGTCGTGTCAAGTCGTTGGCCGATGCCGCCCGTGAAGCCGGATTGAAATTCTAAAGGAACCGAAAATGGCACGTAGACCAAGACAAAGAGATGAAGGGCCGGATTCGGATCTGGTTGATAAGCTGGTTAGCATCAACCGCGTAGCCAAGGTGGTAAAGGGTGGGCGCCGGTTTGGCTTTGCTGCATTGGTTGTTGTGGGCGATACCAAGGGTCGTGTTGGTTATGGCTCCGGCAAGGCGCGAGAGGTTCCCGAAGCCATCCGCAAGGCGACCGAGCAGGCCAAACGCAAGATGATCCGTGTGCCGATTCGTGATGGCCGTACACTCCACCACGATGTGGAAGGCCGTTTCGGTGCTGGGCGCGTCGTACTGCGGGCAGCTCCTGCCGGCACCGGCATTATTGCAGGCGGGCCTATGCGCGCGGTGTTCGAGACTGTCGGTGTGCATGACATTGTTACGAAGTCTATTGGCACATCGAATCCTTACAATATGGTCAAAGCCACATTTGCCGCGTTGGAGAATCTATCTTCGCCGCGTGCTGTAGCCGCGCGTCGTTCGAAGAAGGTGAGTGAGTTGTTCGGTCGCCCCTCGAAGGATAATGCGCCGGCTGAAGCGGCAGTTGAGGAGGCGTGATATGGCTGGCAAGATTCGCGTAACTCAAACCGGCTCACCTATTCGTCGCCCCAAGGATCAGCGGGCAACGTTGATTGGGCTTGGTCTTAATAAAATGAATCGTACTCGTGAACTTGAGGACACCCCTTCCGTTCGCGGTATGATCGCCAAGGTCAGCCATCTCATTCGTGTCGAGGACGGCAAGTAAAGCCCGGTGAAAAAGGATTAAGTGCATGAAACTCAATGAGATCTCGGATCGTCCCGGGGCACGGACCGCGCGCAAGCGGGTTGGTCGTGGTATAGCATCGGGAACCGGCAAGACCGCTGGCCGTGGCGTTAAGGGCCAGAAGTCCCGCGAGGGCGTTGCCATCAAGGGGTTTGAAGGCGGCCAGATGCCTTTGCATCGTCGCCTGCCCAAGCGCGGGTTTCATAATATCAATGCCAAACGCTTTGCTGAGCTAGGCCTCGATGATCTGCAGACAGCGGTCGATAAGGGCCGGCTTGATGCCGCCAATCCGGTGACCGAGGCGGCTCTTGTAGAGGCAGGCATGGTGACCCATCTAAGAGATGGCATTCGCATCCTCGGTAATGGTGAATTGAAGGCCAAGCTTACTATTGACGTGAGCGGTGCGAGCCGTACTGCAACCAAGGCCATTGAGGCCGCCGGCGGGAGCATTAAAGTTGCCCATGTTGCTGGTACACGTGAAAAGCGCCCGCCCAAGGGTAGTCGTGGTCGCAAAATGTTGCGTGCTGATCGTAAAGCGCCGGCACCTGCCGCAACTGAAGCGCCGAGTGCAGAATAAGTCTGAGTAACCGGCGGACCGCCTGACGGGCTGGACCCGCGGCACCGCTAATAGGAGAGGGCTATGGCCTCCGCCGCCGAACAACTCGCTTCCAATATCAATTTTGCCGCCTTCTCCAAGGCGACGGAACTCAAGAAGCGTATTTGGTTCACCCTCGCTGTCTTGATCATTTACCGGCTTGGCACCTATGTTCCGCTGCCGGGTATTGACCCGCAGATTCTTTCGGACATCTTCCGCCAGCAGGCTTCAGGCGTGCTGGGCATGTTCAACATGTTTGCAGGTGGGGCGCTTGAGCGCATGACCATCTTTGCGCTGTCGATCATGCCTTATATTTCTGCTGCGATTATCATGCAGTTGATGACCAGTGTTTCGCCCAAACTTGAAGCGCTTAAGAAAGAAGGCGAGCAGGGCCAGAAAAAGATCAACCAATACACCCGCTACGGGACGGTCGTCCTTGCCACCTTGCAGGCTTACGGCATTGCTATCGGTATGGAGGGGATGTCTTCAAGTACCGGTGCGGCAGTGCCCGATCCTGGGCTCTTCTTTCGCGCTACCACGGTCATCACGCTAGTTGGTGGCACCATGTTCCTGATGTGGTTAGGTGAACAGATCACAGCACGCGGGGTTGGCAACGGTATTTCGCTGATTATCTTTTCTGGCATTATCGCGGAACTGCCGGGAGCGATCGCCGCGACCCTGGAATTAGGGCGAACTGGCGCTATTTCAGCGTTGATGATCATCATCGTGTTGGTCATGGCTGTTGTTGTGATCACCTTCATCGTCTTTGTCGAGCGAGCGCAGCGCCGAATAGTCGTGCAATACCCTAAGCGTCAGGTTGGCAACAAGATGTATGGCGGGGAAAGTTCGCACCTGCCGCTCAAAATCAATACGCCGGGCGTCATTCCGCCAATTTTTGCGTCTTCATTGTTGTTGATGCCGGTGACCATGGCTGGCTTCTCGGCAGGCCAGGGCCCGGAATGGTTGACCTTCATCACCACCATGCTGGGGCGTGGTCAGCCGATATTCTTGATCCTTTATGGGTCGTTGATTGTCTTCTTTGCCTTCTTCTACACGGCAGTCGTGTTTAATCCGGTGGACACGGCAGATAACCTTAAAAAATATGGCGGCTTCGTGCCTGGTATGCGCCCCGGAAAGAATACTGCTGATTACCTCGATTATGTCCTTACCCGGCTTACGGTTGTGGGTGCGGCCTATCTTACCGCCATCTCTTTGTTGCCAGAGATTTTGATCTCTCGCCTTGCGGTGCCGTTCTATTTTGGGGGCACTAGTCTGCTGATCGTCGTCACGGTCACCATGGATACGGTGGCTCAGGTGCAGTCGCATTTGCTCGCGCATCAATATGAAGGTTTGATCAAAAAATCACGGCTCAAAGGGCGGCGTTAATGAACCTGATCCTGCTCGGCCCGCCTGGAGCAGGCAAGGGCACCCAGGCTCAACGTCTGGAGGCGTCCTATGGCCTCAAGCAACTGTCCACGGGTGACATGCTTCGTGCTGCAGTGGCTTCAGGAAGTGGGTTGGGGAATGAAGTGAAGGGGATCATGGAACGTGGTGATTTGGTGCCAGATGAGGTCATGGTGAAGATGATTTCAGACCGTATCGGGGAGCCTGATTGTGCCGAAGGATTCATCCTGGATGGTTTTCCTCGGACCGTGCCTCAGGCTGAGGCACTGGACCAGATGCTCGAGGAAAACAACCTTAAGCTTAATTGCGTGATCGAGCTCCAAGTTGATGATGCGCTCTTGGTGGACCGTATCGCCGGACGTTATACCTGCGCGACCTGTGGTGCTGGCTATCACGATAGCAATATGAAGCCCCAAAAAGAGGGGGTTTGTGATGCCTGTAAGGGGACTGAATTTGTGCGCCGTAAGGACGATACGGCGGAAACCGTGGCAACACGGCTCCGGGCCTATCATGGCCAAACGGCCCCCCTGCTGCCTTATTACCAGGGCCGGGGGACGCTGAAATCGGTGGACGGGATGGGCTCTATCGAGGCCGTCGCTAAAGCCTTGGATAAGATCATTGGAAGTGGCAGAAAATAAGGGGTTTGGGCAGTTGACTTGGGGCCCGTTTTTCATATAATCGCAAGCCTTTTCAAAGGGTCTGGGCGATTCCGTTACAACAGAATTTTAAGTAGGAGCGAAACACTTGGCGCGCATTTCTGGTGTTAACATTCCGACCGATAAGCGGGTCGAGGTTAGCCTGACCTATATTCACGGCATCGGCTCTACGCGAGCTAAGGACATTTGCAGCAAGGCGGGTATCGCGTCTAACCAGCGTGTTCATAAACTCACCGACGATGAAGTCATTCGCATTCGCGAATTGATTGATGCCGATTACACCGTGGAAGGCGATTTGCGTCGCAACACGGCTATGAACATCAAGCGTCTTATGGACCTCGGTTGCTACCGCGGGCTTCGGCATCGTAAGGGGCTGCCCGTCAATGGTCAG
>JBLHLO010000225.1:0-4306 GCA_047621105.1 Alphaproteobacteria bacterium | reverse complement strand
AGTCCTTGCCTCCATGGGTATGCATGGGGGTGGCCGTGCCGCGCTTGATACGCAGCAGGCTGGTTTTGAACCTTGCGTTGGATGTGGCAATCCGGGCTTCTTCGACATTTGGTCCGACGCGCCGCCACAGCAACCCATCAAGCCCGGTTCCCAGGTAGCGTGCAACCGGCCCGGGCAATATGGAATCTATAGGCGTTGGTTGTTTGATTTCGGCAGGCTCAAGCGGCGAATCCAACCGGGCCATCACGGCATCAAGGGCATCGGGGGCTAATTTTTCATCGGTGGTTTCAGACATCAGGGAGCCACCCAAGCTTTCCAGAGATCGCACTTCCTCCCGGCACAGGTCGCAAAATGCCAAATGGGCGGCGACTACCAGTGAGGGCTCTTCCTCCAAGCTGCCCGAGGCATAATCGAAAAGCATTTCGTTTTCAGGGTGAAATATAATCATTCTTCGTGCTCCGCCATGGAAGATCGTAAGTTATTAAGTGCCAGCCGTATTCGGGATTTCACCGTGCCCAGGGGCAAATTGAGTTCTTCAGCTATGACCTGGTGGGTCTTGTCTTCGAAAAACGCCTTATGGATCACTTCGGCCTGTTCCGCAGATAGATCACGGATTTTTTCTGCCAGGGTTTCTCCCGCCTCAGCCAGTTCCATATGGTCCTGCGCATCGAGGGAAGGGGATGTATTCTGGGACAGGTCCTCCGCGGTGATCTCCGGACGCTGTTCTTTCCTGAAATGGTCGATACGCTTGTTTCGCGCGATCGTGTAAATCCATGTCTTAACGGACGCCCGCTGGGCATCAAATTGGCTGGCCCGCCGCCAGACCTGAATCATGGTTTCCTGGGCCATTTCCTCCGCCGCGGCTGGGTTGGAGCCCCGCTTGAGGCAATAGGCCTTGATGCGGGGGGCCATAAGGCTGAACAGGCGTTTAAATGCCTCGCGGTCCTTATTGACGGCAATCGCTTCAATATATGCCGCGAGTTCGTCTTTCTCGCTGTCTCCCGAAATGCCGTTATCCACTACTGTATTGTCCCTCGGCGAAAAATTGCACCAAGCTTGCACTTGATCAGTGGTGCTTACAGTAAGGAACATAAGAAGGCCCCGCAACAGGTCGAAAAATTGTCACTATTGTCTTTGTCTCTATTTTATACGGGGCGTCCGCCATTTTGGATCATGGTCTCCCGGGCCTAAAAAAGGCCCCGTCGCTGGACGGGGCCTTTCAGGGCCGCAAATGGCCAGATTAAGGGGATAATTAGTCCCTGGGCAGGATCACGGCATCGATCACGTGGATGACGCCGTTTGACGCCTGGATGTCGGCCTTGATCACCTTGGCGTTATCAATCATCACGCCATTGGTCGCATTAATATTGGCATTGGTGCCCTGTACCGTCTTAACAGAGAGCTTCTTGCCAGCTATATCGCCCGATGCAACCTTGCCTGGCAGGACATGATAGGTCAGGATTGCTTGCAGTTTGGCCTTGTTTTCCGGCTTTAGAAGCGATGCAAGAGTGCCGGCAGGCAGCTTCGCGAACGCTTCATCGGTTGGGGCGAACACCGTAAAGGGGCCTTCACCCTTCAGGGTTGTGACAAGGTCGGCGGCCTTCAACGCGGCAGCCAGTGTATTGAAGCTACCAGCAGAAACGGCGACATCAACGATGTCCTTTTTCATGCCGTAGTTGCCGGCGTTGGCAGCAGACATACCGAGGGCAAGTGCAAGAACAGCGGCAAAAGATGCCATACGGGACATGAGGCGGGTCATTGGAAACTCCTTATCTTGAGGACGAGACCATTCCCGCCACTCAATCAACACAACAGGTACGCAGGAAATCCGATGACGGATCACATTGCCATGGTGGGGAAAAATTATTTATGGCTATTGGGAAAACGACATTTCGGATCATGGGCTGCCGTATTCCTGATTTTAGGCCGCCTGTAGTGCAAATATTGGAAGGCTTTTGATCTGCGTAGGGCCTTGATTCAGTGGGCCTATGATCTGATGTGCTGATCGGCCATTAAAACAACTCAAAAGATGGGCTTGCATTAATCGCGCACGAATACCCGCTTTGCGTCCTGAATGGGCATGGCGCTTTCCCAGCCGGGTGCAGCCCAAGGCAACCCGGGTTTGCATGGCGGGGTATTCTGTTCTACCCATAAGGACGATAAATATGGACCGTGATTGCCTAATGACGAGAGCCCCTGCATGACCGCCAACCAACTTATTATTCGCCGCCCCGATGATTGGCACGTGCATCTGCGTGACGGCGATATGTTATCCGCCGTGTTGGGGGAGACCGCCCGGGTCTTTGCCCGCGCCATCGTCATGCCGAACCTGGAGGCGCCGGTAACAACCGTGAAGGATGCCGCCGCCTACCGCAATCGTATCAAGCGCGCGGTCAAGGGCGCGCGGTTCACACCATTGATGACACTTTACCTCACTGATGAGACCGATCCCGATGAGGTCGAGAAGGGCTACACCGCGGGCATTGCCATTGCCTGTAAGCTTTACCCGGCGCATGCCACAACCAATGCTGCCCATGGCGTGGCCGACGTGAAAAATATTCGGGCCGTGCTCGCGCGGATGGAAAAGGTCGGGCTGCCGTTGCTCGTGCATGGCGAGGTTACGGACCCCGAGGTTGATATCTTTGATCGTGAAGCTGTGTTCATCGAACGAATACTGGCGCCGTTGATCAAGGATTTTCCCGCCCTGCGTGTGGTGTTCGAACATATCACCACCAAGGATGCGATTGCGTTTGTTGCCGAATCGCCTGACACAATTGCCGCCACCCTTACGCCCCATCATCTGATGATCAACCGCAACGCCATGTTCAAGGGCGGCTTGCAGCCCCATGCTTATTGCCTGCCGGTAGCCAAGCGTGAGACACACCGCTTGGCCCTGCGTGCGGCGGCGGTGTCGGGCAATCGTAAATTCTTCCTCGGCACCGATAGCGCGCCGCATACGGTATCGGCCAAGGAACAGGCTTGCGGTTGTGCCGGTATCTATAACGCGCCGGTGGCGATGGCGGCTTATGCTTCTGTGTTTGAGGAAGAAGGGGCGCTTGAAAAGCTCGAAAATTTTGCTTCCCATTTCGGCGCTGAATTTTATGGATTGCCGGTCAATGAAGAGACCCTGATTTTGGAACGCGCACCCAGCGCCGTGCCTGAACGGATGGGCGATTTCAAACCATTTCTGGCTGGTCAGACCCTCAACTGGCGTGTCGCTGGCATCGGCGCGCCGAGCAAAGGCCCCGTGTTGTGAGCATCCCCGACCATTTTCGCGCCTATCACCTGGCTGAAGGCCCCGGCCCCAATGATAAGCCGGCCTTCACCTTAGGTGAGGTGCCGGCCAGTGTTTTGCCCGATGGTGATGTCACCATTCGCGTTGCCCATTCGACCATCAATTACAAAGACGCAATGATGGTGAAGGGGATTGGCTATAAAATTAAAACCTTTCCCTTTGTGCCGGGTGTTGACCTGGCGGGCGAGGTGGTGGCCTCGGAAAGCCCTGATTTTAAGCCCGGCGATCACGTGGTGCTCAACGGATATGGAGCCGGCGAACATTTTTCTGGGGGGTATGCGGCCTATGCGCGGGCGCGCGCCGAATGGCTGATCCCGGTGCCGGATGGTTGGACTACGGCAGATTGCATGGCGATCGGCACCGCCGGCATGAGCGCCATGATCGGTGTGTTGGAACTAGAAAAGAATGGCGTCACCCCGGGCGGCGGACCGGTCATTGTCACCGGCGCTTCGGGTGGGGTGGGGTCGATGTCGGTCTCCATGCTGGCGGCGATGGGCTACCACGTCGTGGCTTCGACCCGGCGGATGGCAGAAGCAGGTTATTTAAAGGGCCTTGGTGCGGCTGAGGTCGTCGCCCATACCGATTTCGATGCGGGGCCCGACCGCCCGCTTTTGGCGAAGCGTTTTGCCGGATGCATCGACGCGGTGGGCGGGAAGACGCTGTCGACGATTATTTCTTCGATGGATGAACGTGGTGTCATTGCCAGTTGCGGCCTGGCCGGGGGAAATACCTTCACCGCATCACTGATCCCTTTTTTCCTGCGCGGCGTGCGCCTAATCGGTGTCGAGGGCGGCCACGGGCCGATTGCCGAGCGGCGGGAGGTTTGGGCCCGCATCCCAAAGGTCTTGAGCCGCAAAAAGCTTGCCGCCATCAGCAATCTGCATTCGCTAGGTGCATTGCCGGGTTTGGCA
Organism: Alphaproteobacteria bacterium; assembly: GCA_047621105.1. Lineage (GTDB taxonomy): Bacteria > Pseudomonadota > Alphaproteobacteria > SMXQ01 > SMXQ01 > WHSO01. The sequence goes on along the minus strand of JBLHLO010000225.1, from coordinate 100 downwards.
GACGAGATCTTGGCCGGGCAGGTTCGCGGCCGGGCGGTGATTGACGTAACCACTTGAAGCTGAAATGGGGGCTGTCATGAGGTTGTGTTTGAAGGCGTTT
>JBLHLO010000224.1:0-4310 GCA_047621105.1 Alphaproteobacteria bacterium | reverse complement strand
AAATCCAATGTCTTCTCCTTACTAGCCCCGACAAGGAGCCCGCAAGGCTTTTCCATACACGAATTTTATTAATAGAGAAATAAAGATATTTTTATATTTAGTCGAAAAGGTCATCCGACTGCATTTATAGGGCCCATCTGAAAAATCCAGCTGAGGCCCTCGCTGGAGCCCCCGCTCGAGCTTGGGCCGGGGCTAAATCGCCCGATTGCTGCTCTGCCCAATGCTCCTAAAGACGTAACACGGCTAGTTTTTTTTCCTGACCCATGGTACTGAAGCTAAACGCCTATCAAGGCTACAGATGGATTTTTCACCACTATGCATGCGGTCAACCAGCGATCGATTAAGAAAGCCTTCAAGGGTTCCGGTCATGATAGTGCGTTAGAGTGGTTATGAGTGCGGACAACCCAATGAATGGGCCGCACTCTGGCCGTGCACGCGTAGAAAGGGTAACAAGTTTAATGTCCCGAATGGTGTCCAGTGCATTTCTACCAAAGCTTGCCGGCGTCACGCTGGCCGCGGTCATGACTCTTGGCCTCGGCGGATGCGCGACGGCGCCGACCGATTCGGCCGCGAAAGCAGAATTCGAGCAGGCCAACGATCCGCTTGAGCCGCTTAATCGCGCCGTCTTTGCCGTCAATATGCAACTGGACAAGATGTTCCTACGCCCCGCCGGCATCGTCTATCGCGGTGTCCTGCCAAAGCCTGTGCAAACGGGCGTGAATAACTTTCTGAGCAACCTGCGTGCCCCCGTGGTGTTCACCAATGACGTTCTACAGGGCGATCTTGAGCGTGCGGGCAACACGGCAGGGCGTTTTGCCATCAACACGACCGTTGGTGTGCTGGGCGTCTGGGATGCCGCCGCCCATTTTGGGATCAAGGGCCACAGCGAAGACTTTGGCCAAACCTTCGGCACATGGGGTATTGGCGAAGGCTTCTATCTTGTGCTCCCGCTTCTAGGCCCCTCAAACCCGCGTGATGGCATTGGCCTGCTGACCGAATACTTTGTTGATCCCTTCAACATCTGGGCGCGCAGCGAGAATGAAGATGGTCTGATCCTCGCCCGTTCATTGGTGACCGGGGTCGACTTCCGCGCCCGTAATCTTGAAACCTTGGACGAGTTGGAGCGCACCTCGCTAGATTATTATGCTGCGATCCGCTCGCTTTACCGCCAGCGCCGCGCCGACGAAATCAGCAATGGCAAGTCGACCGCCGATCAACTGGCACCAGGGATTTCCACTTCGCCCGAAAAAGGCAAAGACGACAAAACGGCCGAAGCCCGGTAAAGAATTTAATAGTAACGGCAGCTGACGCATGTCCCTTACAGCAAACACGGCTCCCCCCATATGCCAGCCCATGCGCAGGCTAGCCGCCGCCGTACGCCTATGCCTCACCCTTGCCTTTGTCTCCATTGTCAGTGCCGCCCCTGAGGCCAAGGCCGAAGGCAGCGCCCTCGCCTTCGTACAGCGCGTGAGCGACACCGCAATTACCGACCTGACCAAACCCGATATCAGCGATTCATACCGCGTCAAGCGCATGCGCAAACTGTTGATTGATACCTTCGATGCCCAAGAAGTCGCGAAATTCGTGCTGGGCCTTTATTCGCAGCGCGCCACACCAGCCGAGTTCAAAGAATTTCTGGAGCTTTACGAAATTTACGTCGCCCATAATTATGCGGGGCTCTTCAAAAATTATAATAGCCAAAAGGTCGAAATGCAGCGTGAACGAGTGCAAGCGAATGGCGAAGTCTTCGTCTTCGGCGTTATTCATCAGGTCTCCGGCCCCGACATCAACCTTGAATTGCGCGTTCATAAAGTGGGCGACACATACAAGGCGCTCGATCTTAAGCTTGAAGGCATCAGCATGCCCCTGACCCACCGCAAGCAATTCGCCTCGGTCCTTGCCCAGCGCGGCAATAAGGTCTCGGCGCTCAACGAAGCGCTTAAAAAAGCGACCGACCGGTTCGAGGCAGAGGCCTCGTCAACGCAGTGATGAGCTGACGAATGCTGGCCACCCCGCCCCGCTGATGCGGGGCTTTTTTTGACTTCTGGCGTTAATTTCTGGCGAGTGGCTTATAGCGGATGCGGTGTGGCTGTACCGCCTCGGCACCAAGGCGGCGGTGACGGTCGGCCTCATAATCGGCATAATTTCCCTGGAACCAGGTCACTTGGCTGCCCCCCTCAAAAGCGAGGATATGGGTGGCAATACGGTCGAGGAACCAGCGATCATGGCTGACCACCACCGCCGAGCCCGCGAATTCAGACAAGGCTTCTTCCAGCGCACGCAACGTATCTACGTCAAGGTCATTGGTCGGCTCATCAAGCAGCAATAAATTGGCGCCCGATTTAAGCATCTTGGCAAGATGTACCCGGTTGCGTTCACCGCCCGAGAGCTGACCAACCTTCTTCTGCTGGTCGGGGCCACGGAAGTTGAACGACCCCACGTATGCGCGAGATTGCACTTTGCGTTTGCCAAGTTCAATCTCGTCGCGACCTTCAGAGATTTCCTCCCACACCGTTGCATTGGCATCAAGCGTGTCGCGGGATTGATCGACATAGCCGAGCTTGACCGTTTCACCGAGGCGCAAGTTCCCACTGTCGGGCTGTTCGGCCCCGGTAATCTGGCGCATCAGCGTTGTCTTACCGGCGCCGTTGGGACCGATCACACCAACGATGCCACCGGGCGGCAGCTTAAAACTGAGATTATCAATCAATAGCTTATCACCGAAGGCCTTGCTGATGCCCTCGGCATCCACCACCACATCACCGAGCCGGGGGCCCGCCGGAATGACGATTTGCGCCGTAGTCGGACCGTTGCGTCCCTCGGCATCGGACACCAAACGCTCATAAGAGGCAATGCGCGCCTTGGATTTGGTCCGCCGGGCTTCGGGCGAAGAACGAATCCATTCAAGCTCACGCGCGACGGTCTTCGCCCGCCCTTCGGCTTCGCGCTCTTCTTGGCTGAGGCGCTTTTCCTTGGCTTCCAACCAAGCCGAATAATTGCCCTCGAACGGCAGCGCCCGGCCACGATCGAGTTCGAGAATCCAGCCGGCCACGTTATCGAGGAAATAACGGTCATGGGTGACAGCCACCACGGTGCCTTCATATTCAGCGAGGAAGTGCTCGAGCCAGGCCACCGATTCGGCATCTAGGTGATTGGTCGGCTCATCGAGCAGCAACAAATCAGGGCGCGATAGCAACAACCGGCACAGTGCCACCCGGCGCCGTTCACCGCCGGAAAGCTTGCTCACATCCGCCTCGCCAGGCGGACAGCGCAGCGCGTCAAGCGCGATCTCCACCGTGCGTTCAAGCTCCCAACCGTTGGCCGCCTCAATTTTTTCCTGCAGATCTGCCTGTTCGGTCAGCAAGGCGGCCATTTCGGTGTCCGACATTTCCTCGGCAAATTTGGCCGAGACCGCCTCGAACTGATCCATCAGCGCCTTGGTCTCCGCCACCCCTTCGAGCACGTTGCCCATGACATCCTTGGTGGGGTCGAGCTCCGGCTCCTGAGGCAAGTAACCGACGCGGGCCCCCTCTGCCACCTTGGCCTCACCGGTATATTCGGTATCAATCCCGGCCATGATGCGCATCAGCGTCGACTTGCCGGTGCCATTAGCGCCGAGCACACCGATCTTGGCGCCCGGCAAGAATGCCAGGGTCACGTCCTTGACGCATTCTCGATGACCGGGATAGACCTTGGTCAGTTCCCGCATGGTATAGACATATTGATAAGCGGCCATAACGCCCTTTCCATTCAGATACTGGCCCGATTGATACTGGCTTAGATGATGCCGGGAACCGGGCGCAAGGTAGCGAAACGACAGGCCGCGTCAAGTCTCACCCCAATGCCCTCTGGGACGCATGTCCGGGGACCAAAAGAAAGGGCCGGGACGCTGCCGCCCCGGCCCTTATCGTTAAAGGTTTGATGATACGCGCTTAGGCGGCGCGCAGGCTCTGCAGGAAGTTACTCAGTTCGGTCCTGAGAGTTTCCGATTGCTTGGAAAGTTCCCCGGCAACCGACACCAACTCCGTGGCAACCCCACTAGAGTCGGTAGCAGCCTGGGTCACGCCGGTAATGTTCTCGGACACCTCTCTGGTGCCCTTGGAGGCCTCTTGGACATTGCGGGCGATCTCCTGGGTCGCGGCACCCTGCTCTTCGACCGCGGCAGAGATCCCCCCAGCGATCTGATTCATCTCCTCGATGGTTGCGGTGATGCTCTTGATAGCGTTGACCGCATCCTCGGTCACGGTCTGCATCGCGCTGATCTGGCTACCGATTTCCTCGGTCGCCTTGCCGGTCTGGGTGGCCAGGCT
>JBLHLO010000223.1:0-4353 GCA_047621105.1 Alphaproteobacteria bacterium | reverse complement strand
CACCGTATTTTGCGGCCGATCTGGAAGGATGCGCGCCTTCATTACGTTCTTAATTGTGCGGCTATCGGCTGCCCTGAACTGATGGCCGAACCCTTTACCAGTTTCAATACCGAACGCCTGATGCAACAGGCGGCCCTGAATTTTGTTACCCATTCGAGGGGGATGCGTTTTGACGGTGATGAGTTAGTGGTTTCCAGCCTCTATCGCTGGTATGGGGATGATTTTGGTGGTTGGCCCCAAGGGGTGCTGCGTCACCTTATAAAATTTTCCCCGCAGGCAACGGCGCGGCGCCTCGCGACGCGGGCCGTGATTGCCGACCATGCCTATGATTGGGCGCTGAACGATGCGGCAACGCTGTTTAAGCGTTGAACGGGCGGCGGCCTAGTTTGTCGCCTTAATTGCCAACGACAAGGCCTTCGCGGCGGGGATCGGCGCCACCAGTCAGCACGCCGTTCTTAATGAAAATACCTTGTAGGCCGCTTGTGAGGGTGCGCAGCCGCACTTTATGGCCCATAGCTTCCAGGCTGGCGCGGGCATCTTCTAGTGCGGTGCCCCGTTCCAACTCTACCCAATCGCTGCGCACGGCGCGGTTGGGCAGCGAGATGGCCTGCTGGATATCCATATTCCAGTCCAACACCGCGATCAGCGTCTTGACCACATAGCCGATGATACGCGTGCCGCCGGGTGAGCCCACGGCCATCACTAATTTACCCGATCCATCAAATACCAAGGTCGGTGATTGGGCCGAAAGGGGTCGTTTAAATCCTTCGGCACGGTTGGTCTTGGGGCGGCCCGATTTGGTCCGCGGCACCGGCGTAAAATCGGTAGCATGGTTGTTGAGGATGAAACCCCGTACGAAGAGGCGCGATCCAAAGGCGTGGCCTACGGATGCTGTCATGGCCACCGTATTGCCGTCTTTGTCGATCACGTTGAGATGCGTCGTCGACGGCTGCTCGGTGTCCTCTGACGGTGCGTTGAGGAAGCTGCGCCTGCCAGGTGTGCTGAGCTTGCCGGGAGAGGCGTGGCGCATGGCGGATTTTTCCTGGATCATCCGCGAGCGCCGGGCGAGGTAGCGTAAATCAAGCATGGCGGAAATCGGCACATCTACGAAATCGGGATCGGCCACGTAGCGTAGCCTGTCGGCATTGGCGAGGCGCGTCGCTTCGGCGAACAGGTGCACTGCCTCGGCCGAATTAGGTCCGAGCTTGGAAAGGTCGAACCGCTCAAGCAGCGCCAGTGTCATCAGCGTCGTCACCCCGCCCGCCGTCGGCGGGCCGAAGCCACAGACCAACCAAGTCCGGTAAGGGCCACAAATTTGGCCCCGCTTCTTGGTCTTGTAGGCCTTGAGGTCGGCAACCGTCATCTTGCCGGGCCGCGCCTGATCGCCCTGGATCGTGGCGGCAATATCCTGGGCAATGGCGCCTGTATAAAAAGCATCGGCGCCGTTTTTAGCGATGGCTTCCAAGGTTTTGGCCAATGCTTCATTGCGTAAAGTCGCGCCGACGGCGAGCGGTTGTCCGGCAGCATCGAAGAAATAAGCGCGCGCCGATGGATAAGTGCCGAGATAGCGGTCTTTGGCTATGGATTGATGTAGTCGGGGCGAAACCTTAAACCCTGCCCGAGCTAATTCAATGGCCGGGGCAAACAGGGCGCGCCAGGGCAGCTTACCGTGTTTCTTATGCGCCGTTTCCAACATGCGTAATGAGCCCGGGACTGCCGTCGCAATGCCGCCAACCCGGGTCCGGTCGCGGGGCAGCTGGCGCCCATCGGCGTCCAGGAAATCATTTTCCGTGGTGGCGCCGGGGGCAGCCTCGCGTCCTTCATAGGCGGCGATCTCACCGGTCTTGCCGTCGAAATGCATGAGAAAACCGCCCCCGCCAATACCCGACGATTGTGGCTCGACCAATGTCAGCATGGCTTGGATGGCGATGGCCGCATCAATCGCATTCCCGCCCTGGCGGAGGATGCGCAGCCCCGCTTGGGCCGCCAGCGGATTGGCGGCGGCGACCATTTCACGCCGCGCTTTGTGCGCTTTTCGGGAAGCATCGGTGGCAAAACCCGCTTCATCCGTCGTGGCCGTGGGCGGGCTACCAGACGGTGTGGCCGTGGGCGGACCAGATGGCGTGGCGGTGGGCTCAGGTGTGCCGGCACAGGCAGAAAGCGCGAAAATGAGTGCCAGCGCCGCGAACGGGGCTCTTGAAGAGGCCGATATGGGCGCCATGAATGGGGCTCCTTTAACGATTACGCATGCATTCAGGGCATATTACAGGGTGATGGCCTGCTATGCACGGGGTGGAAACGCGCAGAAAATCATTTTGCGATGCCTCAAAAAGAGCTACTAATCTGGCCCCATTGATGGCGCCACCGCCTTTTGTCCCGAACATCGGAGGCCAGCTATGGCTTTGCGCAAAAATGCCATTACCGTGCCCGACCTCGCCGCCCGCAAGGGAACGGCGCCCATCGTTTGCCTGACCGCATACACTACCCCCATGGCCCGCCTGATGGATGCTCATGTGGATGTCATGCTGGTGGGAGATTCGCTTGGCATGGTGCTCTACGGCATGGACACGACCTTAGGCGTCAGTGTCGATATGATGGTCGCCCACGGTCAAGCGGTCATGCGCGGCGCCGAGCGGGCCTGCGTGGTGGTCGATTTGCCCTTTGGCTCTTATCAGGAAAGCCCCGAGGTTGCTTACCGCACTGCCGCCCGCGTGTTGAAAGAAACCGGCTGTGACGCAGTCAAGTTCGAAGGTGGTGTTGAAATGGCTGATACGGTTGCCTATCTCACGGCACGGTCGGTGCCGGTGATGGGGCATGTCGGCCTTAAGCCGCAATCGGTTAAGAGCATGGGCGGCTTCACTGTCCAGGGTAAGAGTGAAGAAGCGGCCCAGCGCGTTATTGAAGATGCTAAGGCAATTGCCGCAGCGGGGGCTTTCTCCATTGTGGTGGAAGGCACCATGGAACCGGTAGCGCGTGCCATCACCGCTGCTGTAGATGTGCCAATCATCGGTATCGGCGCGTCGCCTGCCTGCGACGGCCAGGTGCTGGTGATTGATGACATCCTTGGCCTGTTCGGTGATTTCACGCCGAAATTCGTCAAACGCTATGCCGAGCTCGCCCCCGAAATTGAAGAGGCGATCAAGGCCTATGCCAATGACGTGCGCTCGCGCGCTTTTCCTGGCGAGGAGCATTGCTTTGGCGCCAAGCGCGGGCCAGTACCCAAGTTGATCAAGGGCTGACGTCGGAACCCCCAAGTTCATGCCAAATCCATGATGAAGCCTGCCAGAGACGGAGGCCTTGCCGCCGCCCGTACCGTCGCCGCCCTGCGCGTGCGGGTGAGCAATTGGCGTGCCGAGGGCCTCACCATTGCTTTGGTGCCGACCATGGGGGCGTTGCACAAAGGCCATGGCGCACTGATTGAGGCGGCGCGCCGCGCGGCCGACCGTGTGGTGGTTTCAATCTACGTCAATCCCACCCAATTCGGTGCAGGCGAGGATTTTACGGCTTATCCCCGGAATGAGACCGGGGACATCGCCTTACTTGACGATTATGGCGTCGATCTTCTCTACGCACCTGAAACGCAAGAAATGTATCCGGAGGGTTTTGCCACCACGGTTCATGTCGCAGGGCTGACCGAGGGATTGTGCGGTGCCTTCCGTCCCGGCCATTTCGATGGTGTCGCGACGGTCGTGGCCAAGCTTTTCAGCCAGGTGAGGCCGGATGCTGCCTTGTTTGGTGAAAAGGATTACCAGCAGCTTTGTCTCATCCGACGCTTGGCGCGTGATCTCGACATGGGAGTCAGCGTTATGGGCGTGCCGACGATGCGGGAAGATGATGGCTTGGCGATCTCTTCGCGTAACGTTTATCTCTCTGATAGTGAGCGGCGCATCGCGCCGGCCATGTATCAGGTGCTGACCGATGCTGCGCGGCGTATCGCGGGTGGCGCGGTCATTTCTGCGGTTTGCGCGGAAGCCAAGGAGGAGCTATTGACGGCCGGCTTCAGCGCGGTTGATTACGTCGATTGTGTGGATGGGGAAACGCTTATGCCTCTGACCCAGATCAAGGCTGGGCGGTCGGCACGGATACTGGCGGCGGCACAACTCGGCCGGGCGCGTCTCATCGATAATGTGGCGGCTGGTCTTTAGCCGAGAACCGAACGACGTTAGGTCAATTCGAAAGGCACCTGGGTCGGGCCATCACCCTTGTGCGTTTTCTTGGTCTTGGGGTCATAACGTCCTTGCTGCACCTTACCCGCCACCCGTTCGGAGCGGAAGATAACGGCGACAGAGCGCGCCGGCCCACCCTGTTCGGCGTGGATGTCAAAGGGCGGCACGAGATCCACGGTGCCGGCCC
>JBLHLO010000222.1:0-4361 GCA_047621105.1 Alphaproteobacteria bacterium | reverse complement strand
CTGTGATCGGCGACAGAAAGGCGATGGCCGCACCGGCGGCTTCGGCGTCGCCTTGATAGGCGAGCATCAGCCCATGACTGTCGATGATGCCGGTAGACGGCGATAAAAGGGCGGCCACGCATTTGAGCGCCGGTTCCAGCGCCATCGCCTGGCGACCATCGAGCCAAGTAATATCGGCAACCCCATTGGCCAGCGCCTTTTGTTCGAGAGCGCGCAAGCCTGGAATTTGATCTTCATCAGTGGCCACGATCAATTTGCCACAGCGCCGATGGCCGACACCGCGCGCTTCACAATAAGGGTAGAGCCGTTCGCGACCGGCAACGCAGTAGCGCGCCTTGAGGCTGCCTTCGGGATAATAAATACCGGCGTGGATGACTTCTGAATTACGCGACGAGGTACCGGTGCCGATGGCATTGGCTGATTCCAGAACCACCAACTCACGCCCCGTCAGCGCCAGCGCGCGGGCGACAGCAAGCCCGACCACGCCCGCGCCGACGACGACTGAATCTATCCGCGTCTCGTCACTCATGGCCGGGGATATAGAACTGCTAAGGGTTCGGGGTCAATCTTGATCACCACCGGCAGGCGCGCCGCAAGGTCGCCATCGGCCTGCACCTGGGCGCCCTCAGGGCAGGTGATGGTGATTTCCCGCGCCGTCATCCACCGAACACCGGGGATATAGCTCAACAGCCCAAGCGGCAGGGCAAGGCCGAAAAGTGCAACACAAAGGGGCCCGCCTTTTTCAAACAACACCAATTCAAAACTGTCCTTTTCGAGATCGGCCCCCGGGGCAAAGAGGTAAGGCCCGCCATAACGGCGTCCCTTGCATGCCACGGCAGTAATGGCTTGAAGCACGACGCCGTCGGCTTCGATCCTGAGGCTCGGATAATTATAGCAAAACATTTGCCGAACGGTTTCGATGACATAAGCCAATTTTCCAAAGCGCCGCTTGAGTTCTGGCGGGAGTTTTTCCACGACCTCGGCATCAAGCCCGGCCCCCGCCATTATCAAGAACCGGCGGCCGTTCGCGCGGCCGGTGTACACGATCCTCGACTCGCCATTCAAAATTGTCTGCACCATGTTATCTATGCGCCGTTTAAGACCGATCTCAGCCGCGAAAACGTTGGCAGTCCCCAGCGGTATGATACCGAGCGGTGCTGCTGCTGGGCCAAGCCCGTTGACAACCTCGGCTATGGTGCCGTCGCCCCCCGCCACGACCACGGCATCGAAGCCGGCCTCGGATTCAGCACGAGCGATTGCTTCGGCGTCGCCGCGTTTTGCGGTGGCCCGCAGGTGAACGTCTGCCCCCGCCCCCGCCAAAGCGGCAAGAACTCGGGGCAGCAAACCCTCGCGCTGACCCCTGCCCGAAGTTGGATTATGAATCACGGGCGGTGGGCATGGCGGCTCTGTAAGGGGGCTCTTGGATGGTGCTGGTGAGGGTAATACGCATGTGCCCCCCCCGGCCAGTGCCACGCGACCAGCCACAACCGGCCAAAACCAGCCAAATCCGCCATTTCTTAGGGGGCCGCCCAGGCTGACGAAGGATGTTCTTGCGCAAAGGCCCGGAATGACTATGTTTGCGGCCCAATCCACCCCCCAAAGGCGGCCCCCCACACGGGGCCATATATTATTATGTCGCTCCGCAATATCGCTATCATCGCCCATGTCGACCACGGCAAGACCACCTTGGTCGATTGTCTGCTCAAGCAATCAGGTTCCTTCCGCGAAGGCCAGCAGGTCGCCGAACGGGCCATGGATTCGGGAGACATTGAGCGCGAGCGCGGCATCACCATCCTTGCAAAATGCACCTCGGTCGATTGGAAGGGTACGCGCATCAACATCGTTGATACGCCGGGCCATGCCGATTTCGGCGGTGAGGTCGAACGCATCCTCGATATGGTCGATGGCGTGCTGGTCCTGGTCGATGCGGCCGAAGGCCCGATGCCGCAAACCAAGTTCGTGCTTGGCAAAGCCCTGGCGCTCGGCTTACGCCCCATCGTCGTGGTCAATAAAGCCGACCGGCCCGATGCGCGCCCATTTGAAGTCCAGAATGAAATGTTCGACCTGATCTCGGCGCTTGGCGCCAATGAGGGGCAGCTCGATTTCCCGACCATGTTTGCCTCGGCCAAGCAAGGCTGGGCATCGGAAACCCCCGATGGGCCGCGTGAGAACATGGACCTGCTCTTCGAACTTATTCTTAATCATGTGCATGAACCGGAAGCCACACCCGATGAGCCCTTCCGCATGTTGGTCACGACCCTTGAATATGATAGTTACCTGGGCCGCATTCTGACCGGGCGCATCCATTCCGGCACCGCCCGTGTCAACCAGACCGTCAAAGCCATGAACGTCGACGGCAAAAAAAGCGACGACGGCCGCATTGTCCAATTGCTGGCCTTCCGTGGCTTGGATCGTGTCCCGGTGGCGGAAGCCAGTTCCGGTGACATCGTCGCCATTGCCGGGCTTTCCGACGCCTCCGTCGCCGATACTATCTCCGACCCCCTGGTGACCAAGCCCCTTGAGGCGCAACCGGTCGATCCGCCGACCCTCGCCATGACCTTTGCCGTCAATGATTCGCCCCTCGCCGGGCGTGACGGCACCAAGGTGACATCGCGCATGATCGGCGCGCGGCTGCAGCGCGAGGCCGAAGGCAATGTCGCCATCCGTATCAGTGAAACCGGGCGTGCATCGGAATTTGAAGTCGCCGGGCGCGGTGAATTACAGATCTCGGTCATGATTGAGACCATGCGGCGCGAAGGCTTTGAGCTTTCCGTGAGCCGCCCCCGCGTGTTGTTCCAGACCGACCCCGAAACCGGCCAACAGCTGGAACCGATCGAAGAAGTGGTGGTTGACGTCGATGAAGAATTTGCCGGCGCGGTGATGGAAAAGCTTGGCCAACGGCGCGCCGAATTGACCGAGATGCGGCCGACCGGCGGCGACAAGCAGCGGCTCACCTTCCTGACCCCGACCCGCGCCTTGATCGGTTACCATTCAGAATTCATGACCGATACCCGCGGCACCGGCATCATGAACCGGTTGTTCCACGGCTATGCCCCGTTCAAGGGGGTCATCAAGGGCCGCAATTCCGGCGTGCTGATTTCCATGTCGTCGGGCAACACCGTCCCTTATGCATTGTGGAACCTGGAAGAGCGCGGCCACCTGTTCGTCGGTGCCGGTGAAGCCACCTACCCCGGCATGATCATCGGTGAACATTCGCGCGGCAATGATATCGAAGTGAACCCGATGAAGGCCAAGCAGCTCAGCAACGTCCGCACGACCTCGAAGGATGAAGCGGTGACCCTCACCACCCCGGTCCGCCTGTCGCTGGAAGAAGCCATCGCCTATATCGCCGATGACGAGCTGGTGGAGGTCACGCCCAAGATCTTCCGGCTGCGCAAGCGCCTGCTCGATGCCAATGACCGCAAGCGGGCGGCGCGCCAGGAAGCCTCGGCGTAAACGCGATTTAATTAGCCGATTCTCTCATGGTGAACGCGCAGGCAGTTGTGTTAATTTAATTTCACAGATGCCAACTGACAGAGTGCGCAGGCAATGTTTGAAGACAAGCAATCGTTTCCCCTGTTTCCGACCACGGTTTGGGGATTCAAATTATCGGCGGACGATACCAAGCGCATCAACACCGATGTCATCAATCTGCTCGACCGGCTGATTGCCCAGGTTTCTGCCAAGACCGATAAGCTGCAGACCGCCCATGACCTCCATACCCTGCCCGAAATGCAGGAGCTCAACGGCTTTTTCATGAATGCCGTCGGCGAGGTACTCGACGCCCTGGCGACGAAACATACAGAGATGGAAATCACGGGGTGCTGGGCGAATATCCACCCTGGGGACTTTCCCCATAGGCCGCACAGCCATTCCAACAATTTTTTGAGCGCGGTCTATTACGTGACGGCCCCGGAGGGGGGCAACACGATTTCATTCGAAGACCCCCGCATCCAACCTACTATTTTCTTCCCCCCGGTAAAGGAATTGAACCGCTATACCGCCGAATACGCAGATATCAATGTCGTGGACGGGTTGTTGCTGCTCTTTCCGTCATGGTTGGTCCATTCGGTGCCACCCGGCACCAATAAGGCGCGCCGCATCAGCATCGCCTTCAACGTGAATTTTACCGATTTCAGCGCGCGGATAAGCCCACCCCTTTGGGAAGCCAACGTCCCGACGCACCCTTAACATTGGCGGGCTTTCTCCCGCGCGGGAGTGCCCAGCAGTTCCTAAAATGTCACCACGGTGCGGATGCCGTTGCCGTGGTGCATCAGGTCGAACGCCTTGTTGATGTCATCCAGCCCCAGAGTATCGGTGATCATCGGATCGATGCGAATTTTTCCGTCCATGTACCAATC
>JBLHLO010000221.1:0-4378 GCA_047621105.1 Alphaproteobacteria bacterium | reverse complement strand
AGGAGCGCCGCCAGGAGGCCGAGGCGTTGCTCCAAAATGTTTCCGTTGAGGTGCAGGAATTGTCGGGCCAGACGCCGATATTTTTCTTGCGCGAAGGTAAGCTGCATGAAGAACTATTGCAGTTGATCGCCGAAAATAAGGAGATTTCGATCCTGGTATTAGCGGCGGGGACGGATAACAGGGGTCCGGGCCCGCTGGTGAGCCAGTTGGCCGGCAAGCAAGCCGGGACCCTGCCAATCCCGATCACCATCGTACCGGGCAATCTATCTGACGCAGAGATTGATGCCCTCGTCTGAAACTGGGGCCTGCAATTGGCCTGGATCGGGATTATTCCCTTGGTTGCGGCGTGTCGGTCATATTTTGACTCAATCTTGCGTAAGTGAGGGCGGCCTTGAATAAATATTTCTAACCTCACTGATGTCTGGGCCGGTTAAGGTTAACCTTCTGATTTAATAGATAAAATTTGACTTGATTTTGAGCCGTTTTATCCCCACCTTCTACCTCGACAGGATCATCGGGCGGCGGCTTTTGAATCGTCACCCAGCCTTGAGACAGAGGCCCTTCTTGTAAAGACCGAACGGAGACTTAATTAAGCGCCATGTTCATCCAAACCGAACAGACGCCGAATCCGGCGACCCTCAAATTTCTTCCCGGCCGTGCCGTGATGGAACAGGGGACGGCTGACTTCACCAGTGTTGACGTAGCTAGCCGTTCGCCGCTCGCCGAACGTTTGTTCGCGGTAGACGGTGTCGAGGGGATTTTTCTCGGTGCCGATTTTATTACCGTGACCAAGTCCGACGATCGTGACTGGCAAGTTTTGAAGCCCATGATTCTTGGCTCGATCATGGAGCATTACACCTCAGGCGCGCCCGTTGTGAGTGAAGGCGCGAGCAAGGATGAGGCGGGCGAAGATAGTGAGATCGTTGTCCAAATCAAGGAACTGCTGGAGACCCGGGTTCGTCCCGCGGTTGCCCAGGACGGTGGTGACATCGTGTTCCGTAGTTACGAAGACGGTATTGTGTATCTCCAGATGCAGGGGTCGTGCTCGGGTTGTCCGAGTTCATCTGCGACCTTGAAGATAGGTATTGAAAACCTACTCAAGCATTACATTCCGGAGATCAGGGAAGTGCGTCCTGCTGAATAAGATGCCCAAGGGCATTCTTAAGGCAGTGGCGATCGTTCAAAAATTTGGTCGGTTGGGGACGGCCATTTTTCGCGATCTGAAAGGATTTGTGGAAATGGCAAAGATAAAAGATTTTTTGAATATCAGTTGGGCGCGTGGGTTGTTTCCACGCTTCACGACCAAAGCGGTTTTCTGGCGTGATCCCAAGGTCGGGGTTGCCGTGGGTATCGCCGGTGCGGTTGTGTTGGCTATCGCTTTTGGGCCGGGTCCGTTGCCTGAGGCGGGCCTGTGGTACGACGCTGATGGCCGCTTGGTCGTCGAACGTAAGGCAGACATCCAAAAGATGGAGCTGCAAAAGCCCCGCGGCGTGACCGTGGTGCCCGGCAGCGCAGGCAAGCTGTATGCGGATTTCCGCTCGATCGGCTACAAGCTTGAAGATGTACGCGCGGGCACCGAATCGGTGCCGCGCGTCTTCGTTAAGGCGATCCCGCAAGATATTCGGGGCCTTAGTTCCGTTGATCGGCGCAAGGCGGTATTTATCAAGACCATGTTGCCGCTGATCCTGCGCGTGAACGAGGAGCTGCGCCAAACCCGGGCGCGCATCAAGGATCTGACAGCACGCACACGAAAGGGCAGCCTGCTGACGGTAACAGACCGTGATTGGCTTAAAATTCAATATGAACGCCTTGGTGTCACGCCGGGCCAACTTGATGTCTTATTGCGCCGGATCGATGTGATTCCGCCGTCCTTGGCGCTGGCCCAAGCGGCCGAAGAATCGGGTTGGGGCACCTCGCGTTTCGCACTCGAAGGCCGGGCATTATTTGGTCAGCGGACCCACGCTGATGGCTCGGGACTGGTGCCTGAGGCCCATGCCGGGGAAACGGTCATCAAGGTCAAAAGCTTTTCTGCGTTGCTGGATGGCGTGCGGTCTTATGCGCGCAACCTCAATACCCACGGGGCCTATACCGGTTTTCGTAAATTGCGCGCACAGATGCGTGAAACGGCGCGTAGCCCCATAGGGCTTAATTCCATGAGCCTGGTGGAAGTATTGGAAAGCTATTCGGCACGTGGCCCGGCCTATGTGGAGACCATTCAGTCCATCATCCGGGTTAATAACCTGCGCCAGCTTGACGGTGCGCGTTTATCCGACAATGAGTCCCCTGTTTTCAAACGCCAAGGCGCCTGATTCGGGTATCCCTTTTAGCCGGTATTACAGAAAAACCCCCGGGGGAATCTCCGGGGGTTTTTCTGTATCTGATCCGGCGCCGAATGTGTGCAGGGGCGCAAGCGGCGGTGGTTCAAGGTTTTGAGGTATAATACTGGTAGCCGAACCACCGCCAGCGGGCATCGTGGGCCGGGAGGGTGCAGTTGATGCGTGATCGCCCTGGCCGGAATGATGATGGCAGGCGCACTTCCATGCGTCGGGCCCCCAGCCGCTCGATAGCCAGTTTCCCATGTTGCGATGAATAGCACGCAAGCTGCGTAAGCCGCGGCACCCCTTCGCCGATGGTAAACCCGAAGGCGGGGGGATTGGCAACCCCTTTGCCCAACGTTGGGTCAGATGGACTGATGTCGGTGGCATAAAGCGGCAAGGCGTTGATGGCCATACGGAAACGTTGCATTGACCCGAAGTTTTCATTCATCGTGAAGCGCGGCAGATAAAATTTGTTCGCCTTGTCGTGTAATACGCCTGAATGTTGGCCGAAGGCGGCGGTAAAGCCGGTCTTGCGGACTTCCTCAATCACGATGGTTGAGGCCTCGCCATAAGGATAGGCATGAAGGGTCGGCTTGAAGCCCAATTCCTTAACGAGCTGGCCATTTGAATTATCTAATTCGGCGCGGATACGTGCCCGCCCCTGATCGGCAAGATGGGCGTGGGTGCCACTGTGATTGCCGATGGTGACGCCGGCCTTGGCCAATTCGCGCACCTGATCCCAACTCATATATTCCGCGCTGCCATTGGATACTTGGTTGGTGGAAACGAACAGCGTGAAGGGCAATTTAGCCGCTTTAAGCCGGGGCCAAGCCTCGCGGTAGACTGATGCGAAGGCATCATCAATGGTGATTGCCACAGTGCGGGACGGTAGTTTGCGTCCTGCTTTAAGGGCAGCCATGATCTTCGGTAGAGCCATGACCGTATATTTGCCGTTGGTGAGTTCCTTGAGGTGGGCTTCGAACTGCTCAAGACGGATATTCGTGGACGGAAATTTAGCCTCGTTGAAGCGGTGATACATCACCACTACTGCTGAGCCAGCAGCGTCAGGGGATGGGGTGGCGTTCGATTGGGCGCGGGCGTCACGCACTCCAGGGCCGGCCATTGCGACCGCTATAGCCAGCGCCGTAAGGGGGGCCATCATCGCGTGCCTGATACACGTATGGGTCGTATGGATCAAGGGCAAGGCGGATTCCCTCTGGTGCCGGCCCCGTGGCCGATGTGCCCAATTATGAGCCTGGCCCTTGGGGATACAAGAAAATGATCACCGATGACCGGTTTAGGCATGGCTTCAGACATGGGGCATCATCGGTTGGGCCAGTGCGGTGTCGGAGATCAAGGTAAACCGTCGTGCATCGAACATCTGGTAATGCCACCATTCATTGCGGTAAAAATCCCATCCGGCAGCAGTCATCAGGCCCAGCAAGAGATGGCGGTTGCGGGCTGCTTCGGGTATCAGGCCCGCGGCCCCATGGTGGGATTTGGGCGTAAAGGCATCGAACTTAGTTCCCATGTCGAGCGCGCGGCCATCTCGGTCTATAAGGGTAAGGTCCACGGCCACGCCCCGCGAATGAGGTGATCCTCGGCGGGGGTCGGCAAGAAAATCGGGATCCGGCGTATGGTTCCACAATACCCATTGTGCCTCGGTTGGGCGAAAAGCATCGAAGAGGCGCAAGCGAAGGCCAAGTTCAGCGGCCAGACCGATGGTCCGCGTCAGCAGCGCCGCGGCTTCTTCGTGCAGATGGCCATCGGCGCGGGCATAGACCGGCGCGCCGGTGAAGTTGTCAGCACTGGCGTAGGCAATGCAGAGATCGACGTCGAAGGCGGGTGGCATGATGGCTACCAGCTTGGCGTCTTTGGTCAAAATTTCGGCCTGCTCACTCATGATGGTGGTCAGTTTAGCACGCTGTGTATTGAGGAATATGTGTAATGAGCATCGTGCTTGGCCTTGATACCTCGACCACTGCCTGTTCCGCGGCGGTGCTTATGAATGGCAGCGTTAAGGCTGCCCGGTTTGAGGAAATGATGCATGGCCAGGCGGA
>JBLHLO010000220.1:0-4380 GCA_047621105.1 Alphaproteobacteria bacterium | reverse complement strand
GCGCGCATTCAAAGATATCGCCGCGACCTTTGGTGGGCTCGACATCTTGGTGTCTAATGCCGGCCGCGCTTGGCAGGGTAGAATTGGTGAGGTTGACGAAAAAATTCTACGTGACAGTTTCGAGCTGAATTTTTATGGCCACCAGCGCGTCGCCCAGGCGGCGGTAGGGCTAATGCGTGCCCAGGGGACCGGCGGGGTGTTGCTGTTTAATATCTCCAAGCAGGCGATTAATCCGGGGCCCGATTTTGGTCCCTATGGTTTGCCCAAGGCGGCGGCACTCGCCCTGATGCGCCAATATGCGGTTGACCATGGCGCCGACGGCATTCGTTCATGCGCGGTGAATGCCGATCGTATCCGCACCAACTTGTTGACCGACGATATGATCCAGGCCCGCGCCAAGGCCCGTGGCGTCAGTGCCAAAGATTATATGCAAGGCAACTTACTTGGCCGCGAAGTGGCAGCCGAAGATGTTGCCCGTGCTTTCGTTGGTCTGGCATTGGCAGAAAAAACGACGGGGGCTGTCATCACCGTTGATGGCGGCAATATAGCTGCTGCGCTGCGCTAAATTGGACTAAATGCCGGAAATTCATTTCTCAAGGAAGTTAAAATTCCGCGCGGGTAATTAGCCATTCAATCTCGCGGCAAATTAGTGACTTAATTTTGGCCTGACCGAATTTCCCTGTTTTTTTGCCAGTGCACAACGCAGGGGATAAGTGGCGCTTGCGACAGGGGATCATTCCGCCCCCTGGGCGGATGTTCCGGGTGTTCCGGGAGTAACTATCGGCCGTTCGCGTTCGGTTCCCCGGTTATCCCCGCAACCTCGGTTATTTCCGCCAACAGCAACAACCAAGTCAGTATTACTAGTTCTTATGCTTCTGTTGCGTTGACTTCGGGCCCACAGGAAGCGGTGCTGGACCTGTCATCAACCCCTGGCAAAGGCAGGTCCCTCAATGATTACCAATCCCGTCCTCGAGCGCGAGCTCGCCCTTCATGCCCATCTTAAGAAACGCCTGGCGGAAGAATTCCCCGAAGCCGACGAAGAAACCCTCGCCGATACCCTCGAAGGTCTGAGTGACCTCAGCGATCAACTGGCGGCCATCCTCCGCTCGGCGCTGGAGGATGAATCCCTGCTCTCGGCCCTCAAACGGCGCATGGCCGATATGCGCGAACGCGCCACGCGGCTTGCCCGACGTGCCGAGATCAAGCGTCAACTGGTCACCGAGATCATGAGCCGGGCAGAACTGCGTCGTATTACCTGTGAGGATCTCACCATCTCCTTGCGCCCGCCCCAGCCGGGGCTGGTGGTCACCGATGAGGCCGAAATCTCGGACCAGTTCTGGAAACCCCAACCGCCTAAACTCGATCGCCAGGGGTTGATCGATTACCTCAAAGATGGGGGTAGCACCTTCGGCGCCTGCCTCGGCAACGGCAGCCCCTCGATCTCGGTGCGGACCCGATGAGCGGCTTTGGCGAGGCGCAGATCAAAGAGCTTAAGGGCAAGCTCAGCGCCCGGCATGTTCACACCCGGCAAGCCAATGGCCTGGAACTCTCTTATGTCGAGGGCTGGTTCACCATTGCCGAGGCCAATCGTATCTTTGGCTTCGATGGCTGGGACCGCGAGACCCTGGAGACCAACTGCGTCTGGCAGGGACGATCAGGCGGCACGGCCGCCTGCAGCTACATCGCCCGGGTGCGCATTACGGTGCATCTGGGTGAGAAGTGCATCACCCGCGAGGGCAGCGGTTTTGGCACAGGTTCAGGAACAACCCCCGGTGAGGCCCATGAGAAGGCTCTCAAAGAGGCCGAGACCGATGCCATGAAGCGCGCGTTGGTGACCTTCGGCAACCGCTTCGGCCTTGCGCTTTATGACCGTGAACAACGGGGCGTCACTAGATCGCAAAAGGAGCCCATACCAAGCGAACCCTGGCCGGTTCGCATCCCCGGCGCAGACAGCACCACCCTCTGTCCCAGCCCGCATGAGTTCTATGCCGAGCTGCGCAAACATCTCGAGGGTTTACAAACGACTACCGACGTCCAGGCCCTGTGGCGCCTCAACGAGCCCGCCCTTAAAACCATCCGCGAACGCCACCGTGAGCTGGTCGACCGCACCGGCACCCATTACACGGCCGTCTTTGCCCGGCTCTGCCGTGCCCGCGCCCAGCAGCTCGAGACCTCGGAGGCGTCGACCACGGCACCACCAATGGAGACGATGGCATCATCCCCCGCGAGGGCATCCGCTTCATCCTCCGGCATCGATAAGAGTGTGCTCACCATCGGCGCACCCAAACGCACCCGGGATAAGGGTCACCGTCGCTTCGTCGCCGCCCAGCCCTGCCTGATCTGCGGCCGCATGCCCACCCAAGCCCATCACCTCACCTTTGCCCAGCCCCGGGCCCGCAGCCTCAAGACCAGCGACGAATGGACCGTGCCGCTTTGCGTCACCCATCACCGGGAACTGCATGACCGGGGCAACGAGCGCGCCTACTGGGCCGGGTATCGCATAAACCCCGAGCCCGCGGCGCAAGATCTGTGGGCCCGTTCCCGGGCCGGCGAACTCCCGGATGAGCGGGGTCTCGTCCTTAGGGAATGAAAATGCCCCCACCACATGAAATTTCTTAAGGACCAATGCCCGAGCCAGCGCCAACAAGACCGAAGTCTCGACTGACCCTGTATCAAAATTTGCATCAAAATTGGGAACACATCATGACTGAGCCTGAAAATACCGAGCCGCTGATTGCTCAGCTTCACGCACGCATCATTGAAAGCTGGCGCCTGATTGCCCTGCAAGCCGATGACGCGCAACTGAATCACCACCTCATTGAGCTTGCCGAAATGACCCGCTGCCTGGCCCAGGCACCGGCCCGCACGTTGGGCGAGTTAGAGGTGAAGCTTTCGGTCCTCTGCGCCCGCCTGCGCGAAGACCTTCGGCCCGACGTTCGCGGTGAGGTCGTGACCTGGATGCTCGCAGAATCCCTCCGCCACGATTGCTATCTCATCGCGCCGCTGTGGCGTTCCAGCGACGCCCCGAGAAATCCCTAATACGCTGGGGGGAAACTCTCCTACTGCTTGATATTTTTTGCTGTTCTTCCTCCTTTTCTGGCAGCCCGATGTTATGCCTTCATCGGTGTCGGACGGCCTGTAAATAGGCCTTGGCGCGCCGTACAGGGGGCTAGTAGAGGCAAGCGCGCGGGGATTGGGGAAGAAACTGTTTGCCCGATAACAAAGCGGTTTGGTGTAGGCTATTTCGGGATTTAACTTCTACATTCTCCGCATTTTTTGCATAGAATATTCATGCCCTTTGCGGAGATTAGCGGCCCTAAGCATCCTCACCCAAGACGTGCTGACAAGCAGTGAGATCGAAGGCGAAATTCTCGACCCAGAACAGGTCCGTTCTTCCATTGCCCTGCGCCTTGGCATCGATATTGGCGGTCTCAAACAGGCTGACCGAAACGTCGAAGGTATCGTGGAAATGATGCTCGATGCGACACAGGGATTTCAAAAGCGGCTCACCGATGAAAGGTTATTTGCCTGGCACGGGGCTCTTTTTGCGACTGGCCGTAGCGGCATGATGAAAATCCGTGTTGGTTCCTGGCGCGACGACAAGGCCGGCCCCATGCAGGTGGTCTCGGACCCTATCGGTAAGGAGAAGGTGCATTTTAGGGCGCCGCCTGCCGAACGCCTCGATAAAGAAATGGGTGAGTTCCTGCATTGGTTCAATAACAACGACGAAATCGATTTGGTGCTGAAGGCGGGCATCGCGCATCTTTGGTTCGTGACTATCCATCCGTTCGATGATGGTAATGGGCGTATTGCACGTGCCATTGCCGATATGTTGCTGGCACGATCGGAAGACAGCTTGCAGCGTTTCTACAGCATGTCAGCGCAGATCGGTTATGAACGAAATGTCTATTACGAAAAGCTGGAACGAAGCCAGAAAGGTGCTCTCGATATCACCGATTGGCTTGATTGGTTCCTTGCGTGCTTGTCACGAGCGATTGACGGAGCTCGGAGCACCCTGTCCTCTGTCATTGAGAAAGCACATTTCTGGCAGAGGCATGCCGGCGCGGCTATTAATGAACGGCAGAAGAAGATGCTCAACCTTCTCTTTGATGACTTTGAAGGCAAACTTACATCATCCAAATGGGCAGCACTTACCAAGTGCTCGCAGGATACTGCCTACCGCGATATTCTTGATCTAGTGGAGCGCAATATACTCAAAAAAAATCCGGGCGGCGGACGCAGCACGAGTTATGACCTCGCAAAAGGATAATAACTTTACATGTGAGCCCTGATCGGTCGGAGCATTAAAGCGGGTTGCTTATGGGGTGCAGTACCTGAGGCCCAGTGCTGCCGGATAAGCATAGGCAAAGCAATTCCGTT
>JBLHLO010000219.1:0-4430 GCA_047621105.1 Alphaproteobacteria bacterium | reverse complement strand
AACAGGGGCGAGCAGGGTGCCGAGTTTGCCCGCCACGGAAAAACGCGCGATCAACGTCGTTTTGCCGGAGGACAAATTGCAGATCAGTGATTGGGCGCCGACCCAACCCATATTGGCGGTGAGCCCAATGATCAATTGCAGAACAATGATGGCCCAATAGAAAGGCAGGATCGGGTAGAGGGGCACCATGAGCGCCGTTGTGACGACATAGACAAGCGTCACGCGACGAGTTCCCAGCCGATCCATGAGTGCGCCGCCGTGAATCGACAGCAAAAATGGCATCAGGGCGCTGGCGGCGACGGCCATGCCGATGGCGGTCGGCGAAAGATGCAGGTGCACAGCCCATAGCGCGAAGACCACTTTGGTCATCATGGCGACCGAATTGGCAGTCAACCCGACGCCAAAGGCGGCATAGAGCGCTTTATTGGACATTGGCAGCTCTGCAGGTGGCTGTGCCGTGCCCTCGGCTTCGGCCAACGCGTATCTCCCGGGTTTTGACTTGGGGCCGCGCGGGGATCCCGGCAGGCTAGCCCCTAAACTAATCCACCGCCGGGGCTCTGAAAAGAGGGCAATTCGGCGGGTTGGGGCGTTTGGATGCCTCAGGGGTGGGCTTTGCCGTTGTGCTGGCGTCACGAGAAAGTGAGTAGGCGTCAGTTGCCACCCATGACGGTGAGCGCCACCATGGGCAGATGGCTTGGCATGCACAGAAAAAATGGGGCCTGGGGCTTGGCGCCGTCTTGATGGTGGGGCTCATGGGGGCATATTTCCAGGCACCTGCATCGGGCGAAACTTCCAAAGTGCCATTGGCGGCACGTGGTTGGCCCGGCGAATGGCCCAAGACTGATTTTTCTAAAAGCAGCGTTGATCTCCGTAAAATTCGTTCGGGAGGTCCGCCCAGGGACGGCATTCCAGCAATTGACCACCCGACTTTCATCCCTGTGGCCAAGGCGGTGCAATTCAAGCCGACCGAGCCGGTGATCAGTATTGCCATTAACGGTGATGCCCGGGCCTACCCACTGGCGGTGCTGATGTGGCATGAAATCGCCAATGATACGGTTGGCAGCGTTCCGGTTACGGTGACATTTTGCCCGTTATGCAACGCGTCCATCGTGTTCGACCGGCGGGTGCAGGGACAGGTTCTCGATTTCGGGACCACCGGTAAACTGCGTCGATCAGACCTCGTTATGTATGACCGCCAGACCGAAAGTTGGTGGCAACAGTTCTTGGGTGAGGCCATTGTTGGCCAGATGACGGGTGCACGGCTCAAGATGCTGCCGGCGCGGGTCGAATCATTTGAACGCTTCGCCAAGCGCCATCCCAAGGGCAAGGTTTTGGTCCCCGGCAATCCTCATATGCGCAATTATGGTGCCAATCCCTATGCTGGCTATGATTCACTCAAGCGACCGTGGCTTTATTCGGGGGCCATGCCCAAGGGGATCGCACCCTTGGCCCGGGTCGTCAGCGTTGGTGCACAGGCTTGGAGCCTCGATCTCCTGCGGGCCCGGAAACGGATTGAATCAGGGGATATGGTCCTGACCTGGGAGCCAGGCCAGAATTCTGCCCTCGACGCTCCGGCGATTGCGGCGGGTCGTGACGTCGGCAACGTGTTGGTCCAGCGTAAAACAGCCAGCGGGCTGGTGGATACTGTCTATGGAGTGGATTTTGCCTTTGCCTACCATGCTTTTCGACCGGGTTCCGTGATCCATACAAAATAGACAGACGTATCCATTCTGAGGATTTGTGCTTAATCGTTGATCCAGGCCTATCTCGAGACCCTTGGATTTCGTATTATTGAGCCTAAGTTATAGCTATGGCCCGCGAACGCGACATTACACCTGCAGACCGATCCGCCCCCGCCAAGGGAGGCGGTGCTGATGTTGATCGTTTTCTGCGCCAGGTGGCGATGGCCACGCCGCGTGCGGGCACTGGGCGTGGACGCCTGATCTTTGCCATGGATGCCACGGCCAGCCGTGAGCCGAGCTGGGATCAAGCCTGTCAGATCCAAGGTGAAATGTTCATTGCTACCGATACCCTCGGCGGGCTGGAAGTGCAGCTCGTGTTCTATCGTGGCTTTGGGGAATGCCGGGCGAGTCCGTGGGTCGCTAATTCCGCCGATCTCGTGCGCCGTATGACGGCCGTGCGGTGCCTTGGCGGCCATACTCAAATTGCCCGTGTACTGACCCATGCGATCAAGGAAACCCGCAAGAAGAAGGTTGATGCGATCGTCTTTGTTGGCGACAGCATTGAAGAAGGGGTTGATGATTTGGCCCATTTGGCAGGTGAGCTTGGGATTTTGGGCGTGCCTGTATTCATTTTTCATGAAGGCCGTGATCCCGTTGCGGCCCAGGGTTTCCGCCAGATTGCCAAACTGTCAAAAGGGGCTTACTGCGCCTTTGATGCGAACTCTGCCGACCAGTTGAAAGAACTTCTTTCCGCAGTTGCCGTCTATGCGGCGGGTGGGCGTGCTGCACTTGAAGACTATTCAGGTCATCGCGGCGGCATGGTCAAGCTGCTTACTAGCGCACTAAAGTAGGAGGAGGCGGCTAGGTGTCCTATTTTGTTCTTGGTATTGCACTGCTGGCTGGATTCTTATTGTTGGCTCGTTGGATGTCGAGCGCCGATCCACGTTTGCTGGCATGGTTGGTGCGTGTCATTGGCAGCGCCCTTTTGTTGAGCTTTGCCATTTTCATCTTCATGTCGGGACGGTTTCACTGGTTGCTCTACACGTTGCCGTTTGCATTGCCGTTCTATTTTAATTGGCGGTCCAACCGCATCCGCATGCGCAATGCCCAAGGGCCAACCCCGGGGGGAACGTCGGAAGTGGATACCGGTTGGCTTAAGATGGAGCTTGATCACGATAGCGGCAACATGCGCGGCACTGTTGAACGGGGGAGTTTTGCTGGACGCGGTTTGGCGGGCATGAGCCTTGAAGAACTGCTGGAATTACGTGAAGAGCTTTCCGCTGACGGTGATTCGATGCGCGTACTCGATTCCTATCTTGATCGGGTTCACGGCCCTGCTTGGCGTGGGGGTGAAGAAGAGACGGAAAACCAGGGTAGAGGCTATGGGCCGGGTAATGGCAGCCCGCCGCGCGGTTCCGGAATCATGACCGAGAAAGAGGCGTTTGAGGTGCTAGGCCTTGAGCGCGGGGCGAATGCAGATGAGATCAAGGATGCCCACCGGCGGTTGATGGGCAAGCTGCATCCGGACCGGGGCGGTTCCACCTACCTTGCCGCCAAACTGAACCAGGCCAAGGATTTCCTGCTAAAACACAGCTGAGGCCCGGCCTTGCCCGGGACGCGGACCTATGGCACAAAGGCCGCGCCTCGCAAGGGGTTTAAGTAATAAGCGGGATATGTATGCGGGATATGTATAAGGCATGGGATCAGCCATTCGTAAGGCGATTTTTCCGGTAGCGGGGCTGGGGACACGGTTCTTGCCGGCGACCAAGGCCGTGCCCAAGGAACTGCTGCCCGTGGTTGATCGCCCGCTGATCGATTATGCCGTGGCCGAGGCCCAGGCCGCGGGGATTGATACCTTTATCTTCATCACTGGTTCGCGCAATGAACCCATGCTGCGGGCGCACTTCGAAATGAATGCCTCGTTGGAAGCCGAGCTGACGGCCAAGGATCCCAAATTGTTTGCCGCCCTTAAAGAGCGCGAGCCACCGAAGGGGTCGATCCATTGCGTACGCCAGGACGCCCCCTTGGGCCTTGGACACGCGGTCGGTTGTGCGCGGGAATTGATCGGCGACGAACCCTTCGCTGTGATTTTACCTGATGATTTGATGGTGCCTGAACCTGCGGCACTTGCGCAGATGGTGGCGGTCTTTGAGAAAACCGGTGGCAACGTGGTCGCGATCGAGGAAGTGCCGCTTGAAATGACCAGCCGCTACGGCGTTCTTGACGTTGGTGCCGACGATGGCCGCTTGGCAGAGGTCAAGGGTCTGGTGGAAAAACCGGCACTGGAAGACGCGCCGTCCAATCTCACCGTGATTGGCCGCTATGTTCTCCTGCCTGATGTATTCGGGCACCTTGCCCGCAATGAACGTGGTGCCGGCGGCGAAATTCAATTGACCGACGCCATGGCGCGTATGATCGGATCAAAGCCGTTCCACGGATTGCGGTGTGACGCTAAACGATATGATTGTGGTTCACGTGCCGGCTTTGTCGAGGCGCAGACCGCCTTCGCCCTGAAGGACCCGGAGTTGCGCGATCAATTGATCCGTTTCCTGCGCAACACCAGCGCTGAATGGGAATGATTTAAAGGAACACGTTATGCGTATCGCGATGATTGGCAGTGGTTATGTCGGCCTGGTTTCCGGCGCATGCTTTGCTGAATTTGGTTTTGAAGTGACTTGTGTCGACAAGGATGCGGATAAAATCTCTAGTCTCGAAGCAGGCAAAATTCCGATCTTTGAGCCCGGCCTC
>JBLHLO010000218.1:0-4459 GCA_047621105.1 Alphaproteobacteria bacterium | reverse complement strand
AGGATCGCAACACGCTTCGAAAAACTCAGTCAGAACTTCCTCGCCATGATCCACATATTCGCCATAAGATTATGGATCAATTGAGTCCACACCCTAATCAAAAATTGTGCCTCACGGCAATTGCCGGAACCCCGAGATATTGCTAGATTGGCGGCCAGTATCGAAAATCGGCGCCAAACGGGCTGAAGCCTTGGACGCGCCTCAGTGGAGCACAACATGACCAGCAATTACCGCGTCGTTGACGCTGACGCCCATGTCATCGAAACCCCCTTTACCTTCGATTACATCGAGGAAAAGGACCGCAAATACACCCCGCTGGTCGTTAACCAGATCGCTGGGGCCGAGCAGAAATCCAACGAAGGCAAGGTTCAGTCACAACATTGGATCGTCGATAACAACGTCTACGCCAAGGATCGCAACGTTGAATCAGTAGTTTCAAAGGCCGAATGGCGCGAAATGCGCGACATCGCAGGTCGCGTCGCCCATATGGATGAGCTCAAGATCGATGTCCAGGTCTTGTACCCGACCCTGTTCCTGCGCCCTTGCACTGACAATATTGATGTCGAACGGGCGATCTTCCGTGCCTACAACCGCTGGCTCGCCGATATCTGGAAGAAGGCCCCTACCCGTCTACCCTGGGCCGCCATGGCGCCCTTCCGTTCACCCATTGAGGTCATCCGCGACGAATTGATTTGGTGCAAGGAAAACGGCGCCAAATCCATCTTCATGCGGCCCTTGGAGCGTGAGACGGAAATCACCGACCCCGTGTTCTGGCCGCTCTACGAACTGGCTCAGGAACTCGACCTCGCCATCACCTTCCACGCCGGTAACGGCTCATTCCAGGTGCATGACTTCTTCTTTCCAACCAGCTTTCCTATTCACAAACTCAGCATGGTTGGGGCCTTTCACGGCTTGCTGATGACAGATCTCCCCAAACGCTTTCCAAAATTGCGTTGGGGCTTCATCGAAGCATCGTCACAATGGCTCGGCTATGCCATCAACGACGCCACGCTGCGCAAGCGCCAAAAGGGCGTGCGGCTCGGCGACAATGTGCTGCGTGACAATAATATCTATGTCGCCGTCCAGGTTACCGATGACCTTGATTACATTCTGGACCGCTATGCAGATGAAGATTTTTTGGTCGTCGGCACGGATTACGGCCATACCGACACCTCGGCCGAGATTGAGGCCCTGCGCATGATTCGCGACGACGGCAAGATTCCTGGCCCGGTGGTTGACAAGATCCTCGGCCCCAACGCCGCCCGGCTCTACAACCTCGACTAAGCCATCCGTTGCGGCCAACAAACAGCCCGCAGACCTCGATATAACAAATTGGAAGGAATAACAGGGTATGTCTTACACCAGTTGGAGGGGCGTCGTTGGCTGCATCAAACCGACCCATCGTCCGGGTTCGCTTGAAGAATTAATCCGTATGCTGCCCGAAGGCGTCGGCGTGATCCCGTTGTTCCTCAATATCCGCCAGGGCACGACCGACGAATTCAAGCGGTCCGTCGATCCCTTCGTGCCGCTGATCGAGGAACTGGTCGAAGACGGCGTCGATCTGATCCACGCCGAAGGCGCGCCACCGTTCATGCTGCTCGGTCATAAGGGTGAAACCGCCCTGATCAAGAAGTGGGAGAAAAAATACAAGACGCCGATCTTCACCTCGGGCAGCAACCATGTTGCCGCGCTCAAGGCGCTCGGGGCCAAGAAAATCGTCGGCGCCACTTATTTTACCGGTAAAATCAATGCCTTGTTCGCCAATTACTTCAAGCAGGCGGGCTTCAACGTGCTGGCCATGGAAGGGGTCGACGTCCCGTTTGAAGAGGTCGGCCAACTATCGTCGGAACAGGTCTATGCCCATGTTAAAAAACTGGCGCTCAAGCACCCAACCGCTGATGCGGTCTATCTGCTGGGATCAGGCTGGCGCGTCTTGCCGGTGATCGATGTGCTGGAAGAAGACCTCGGTATTCCGGTCGTCCATCCCGTGCCGGCACGCTGCTGGGAAATCCAAAAGCGTCTGCACATCAATCAGCCGGTATCGGGCTACGGTGTCTTGCTCGAAGAGATGCTGTAACAATGGCGACAGGACTCAAGCCCACGGGCATCCTGCATTTTGCCATCGGCGTCGGTGATCTGGAAGTAGGCCGCCGTTTTTATGAAGATGTGCTCGGCTGCACCTATCTTCGACAAAATGATACGACGGTGTTTATGCAGGCGGGCGATCAGTATTTTATCCTCACCAATACCCAGCACCACAACCACCCCAACCCGCCCGGCGAATATGAGTTCCACCATGCCTTCATCGTCGCCGGTGAGGGCTTCGACGA
Source organism: Alphaproteobacteria bacterium (assembly GCA_047621105.1). Classification (GTDB taxonomy): domain Bacteria; phylum Pseudomonadota; class Alphaproteobacteria; order SMXQ01; family SMXQ01; genus WHSO01. The sequence goes on along the minus strand of JBLHLO010000218.1, from coordinate 2,129 downwards.
GGCGCTCAAATCGGTAGAAGCCCAGGGTTATCCGATCTTGGTATATGAAGAAGAAGGCCACCGCACCTTCACCGGGCGTCATGCCTATGTCCATGACCCTTTCGGCAATGCCATTGAGATCATCGACTTTCACGGGATTGGCGATTTTTCCAAACCCGATTACCAAGAGCGTGGCCGACGCCTAGCTAAAGCACCCGAAGCAAAGTAAACGTCTCAGTATGGCAAACCGGCCCCCGGCTTAGTCCGGAAAATCGGCCCCCGGACTAGTCCGGAAAACCGGCAAGAGCCCGCGCCTCAGCCGGACTCACACCTGATGCACGCAAGGCACGCAGGCTTCGCGCATCATCGCGCTTGGCAAGCCGGTGCCCTGAATCATCCATGATTAATCCGTGGTGATGGTATTCAGGCTGAGGCAAAGACAAAGCCGCCTGTAACACACGGTGCAAATGCGTCGCCGGCAATAGATCGTTACCGCGCGTCACCAGTGTTATCCCCTGGGCCGCATCATCCACCACACAGGCGAGGTGATAACTGGTCCCGATATCCTTGCGCGCCACCACCGCATCGCCGAAGAGATATGGATCGACTGCAATCGATCCCGCCGCGCGGTCGCTGAAATCCAGCGGCCCCATCGCTGCGCCCGCCGCCGCACAATCGAGCCTGAGCGCCGCCTCACCTTCTCCGGCGATCTCCTTGGCCCCGCGACAGGTGCCGGGATAAAGCGGGCCATCTGGGCCGATAGGCTTGGGGCCTTGAGGGGCAGACCCCGCCGCTTTGATCTCGGCAGCGATCTCCTTGCGGGTGCAAAAGCACGGATACATAAGCCCGGCCTCAGCCAATGTGGTAAGCGCCGCCTCATAGGCCGCGCGGCGATCCGATTGGCGAAGAACCTCCCCATCCCAGTTCACACCGAGCCAGGTCAGATCCTCGTAAATCGCATCCTCAAATTCAGGGCGACAACGGGGGCCATCAATATCTTCAATCCGCAGCAAGAACCTGCCGCCCACGCTAACCGCTGCATGCCAGGCAAACAGCGCCGCATGGGCGTGGCCCAGGTGCAAAAACCCGGTCGGTGACGGTGCAAAGCGGGTGACGCTTTCATTGATCATTATCTGACCCCTACAAAGGGCGGTTTTTCAGGGCTTTCGGGCGATGATGGCGATAACCGGCAGGTCTTGGCAAGGGGGCCGCCTAAGGGGCCACAACGCCTTCCCCCCGGCCCCGTGCCCATGATAAACTCCCTCCGCACGGTAGCCGAGATACACACTAAGACCAACTAGGCGCCAATACCTTTCGCCATTCCGGGAGATGCAGATGGATGCCGCCACAGACACGCGCTTTGAAGACAAATTCGTCCAAGCTGGTGATTTCCGTATCCGCTATATCGAAGAAGGCGAAGGTCCCGTTGTCCTGCTGTTTCACGGTGCCTCGCTCGGGTCTTCGGCCGATGTCTTTCGCCGCAACCTTGGCCCCCTCGCGGCCGGCGGATTCCGCGTCATCGCCTTCGACTTTCCCGGCTTCGGCCTGAGCGACTACACCGAAGACGGTTCCGTTGCTCTCAAGAAAAAAGCCACACTCGCCTTCATGGACGCCCTCGGCATTGATAGTGCCGCCATGGTCGGCCATTCCCAGGCGGGAAATATCGCCGTTGCCCTTGCCTTCGAAGCTCCGGAACGGGTCACCCATCTGGTTGCGCTCGGCACCGGTAGCCTGTTACCGCCGCTTGACGGCGGTGCCGGCAATAAAGAAGGCGCCGCCCAGGCGCGGCTCGAAAGCCGCATGGCGCGCACCGAACCGACGCTGGACGATACCCGCAAATTGCTGGAAGCCAATCTCTTCCATCATGAACTGATTACCGATGCGGAACTGGCCCTACGCCATTCCCGCTCCACCGGCCAATGCTTCAAGGCATTTTGCGCCCGCCAGGAAATGGCCGAAGCCGCCAAGGCAAAACCCAAGACTGATAAAAAACCGGCGACCCCACTCTGGCAACGCCTGAGCGAAGTTAAACAGCCACTATTGATGATCTATGGACGTGAAGACCGCGCCCGGGCAGCCGACCGCTTCCAACTACTTAAGGAAAAAGAACCCGGCCTCAATATGCATCAAGCCGAAGGCTGTAAACATCT
>JBLHLO010000217.1:0-4462 GCA_047621105.1 Alphaproteobacteria bacterium | reverse complement strand
CTGCGCGTCGAAAAAGCCGGCAAGGACTATGCCGAAACCCGCGTGATCACCGGCGGCGTGTTATCGGATCACAAGGGGCTCAACGTTCCCAATACGATGCTGGGCCTCAAGGCCTTGACCGACAAGGACCGTCGCGATCTCAAATTCGCGCTGTCCAACGGCGCCGACTGGATCGGTCTCAGTTTCATCCAACGACCCGAAGATGTGGCGGAAGTCCGTGCCATCGTCAAAGGCCGCGCGGGCATCCTCTCTAAACTGGAAAAACCATCGGCGATTAGCTCGCTGCCGCAGATCGTCGAATTGTCTGACGCGGTTATGGTCGCGCGCGGCGACCTCGGCGTCGAAATGGCGCCTGAGGAAGTCCCCAGTGTCCAGAAACAGGTGATCCGTTGTTGCCGCCTACTGGGCAAACCGGTTGTCGTCGCCACACAAATGCTTGAATCGATGATCAATGCCCCGGCACCGACCCGGGCCGAGGCTTCTGATGTCGCCACTGCCGTCTACGACGGTGCCGATGCGGTCATGTTGTCGGCGGAAACCGCCGTCGGCAGCTATGGCCCCGCGGCGGTTGGCATCATGGAACGCATCATCCGCCGGGTCGAACGCGACCCCTATTACCGGCGGCTGTTGGAAGCAGGCCGGGTCGAAACGCAGCCCAATGATTCCGATGCCATCACCTCTGCCGCCAGTGATGTCGCCCACACGGTTTCCGCCGCTGCCATCGTCACCTACACAACCTCGGGCTCGACCACCTACCGCGCGGCACGCCAACGGCCCGATGTGCCGATCCTGTCACTCACCAACGAGCTGGCGACCGCCCGGCGCATGGCCCTGGTCTGGGGAGTCCATGCCGTGACCACCGGCGATATCCGCACCTTTTCCCAAATGGTGTTACGCGCTGCCACCATCGCCGAACGTGAGCGCCTTGCCCGCAAAAATCAGAAGATCGTCGTCACCGCCGGTGTCCCCTTCGGCACCCCGGGCAGGACCAACGTGCTGCGCATTCATACCTTGCGCGATTAGGCGCGCAATTAGGCCCCACGCGATTAAGGCATAAAAAAAACGCCGACCCTATGGATCGGCGTCGGTCTTGGGTACCGTGAGGGGGCTCAGCCCTGGCGAGCCTTGAGCCGCGGATTGCGCTTGTTGATGACGTAAACTCGGCCCTTGCGACGAACCACACGGCAGTTCTTATCGCGGGTCTTCGCGGATTTGAGCGAGTTCAAGACTTTCATCAACCGTTCCTCTTGGCGAGGCCGGGACCGGAGCTTCCGGGCGGCGCGGACCGGAACATAAGACCCCCGGTGATCCCTGTCAACCGCGCTGGAAGAGGTACAAAAGGCCCCTGCTCAGCCCTCCGGAGGTCTGAGCGCGAGAAACTTATGGACTTTGACAACCCCAGCCTCCATGGCCTCAACCCGGGCGCTCCACAGCCCAGCGGTATCGAGCATGGCCTGGATAATATTCTCGGCAATGCCCTGCTTTTCGCAGTCCGAGACCATATTGCTAAAACCCGATAGAATATCGGCCTTATAAACCTCGGTAATGTCCTCCGAAACCCGCATTTCAAAGCCTATTTCAGTCAATATTTTTTCGGCATCAGCGACGGTCCAGGGATGAACGTCACCATATTCCTGCGAGAGCCACCGTGCCGTCTCAGGCCGGTCAGCCGCATCCGGGGCGAGAAAATAATCGGTGAGCAGAAATGGGCATGATGGTTTAAGGCCCTCGCAAATTGACTCGATGAGCTGCGGCTTTTTTTTGACCCTGAAAAAGGTTTCGCGTGAGAAGGCGCCGTCAAACACATTAGGTTTGAGTTCCAGGGTTTCAAAATCGGCGTGATGGATATTGGCCTTGTCGGCAGGTGACTTCTCACCTTTTTTGCCCCCGGCATTATACTTGCCGCCAGCCGCTGCCAACGCCGGATCGGATTCAAAACCTTCAACCCAAGCAAAGTATTCGACGGCAATGGCGCGCGCCGCCCCGCCAAGCCCAGCCCCAATGTTGAGTACATTCGCGTCTTTAGACAGGCCGAAGCTACTGACCATGTCGAGGGTACGCTGGCTCCCGCCCGGCACGATTTCACCATCACCAAACAGCATTTCGCTCACCGCGATTCGCGCCTGCGACCAGATTCCCCCGGGCACAATTTCTTCTTCCGCTGGGGCCGTGGCGACTTCAACCAGGCTCGGCGCAGATTCTTCGTCACTGCCATTCTCTTCCGGCTCAGCACTCGCCTCACGACGGCGGGCCCCCTCGGCCAACACCCGTTCGACGGACGTCCCATCCCACCATGCGCGCAGACGGACCCGAAGCGGCTGAACCCCCGCCCCATCGCCCTCAGGCGCATCGGTGGCATCACCGGCCTCAGCCTCAGTATCAGGCTCAGTAGCGGGGGCGGCGGATGTCAGGCGCTTAAAAGCAGCAACAAGGCTCATGCCGATAAAATTTCCCTAAAAGCATGGTTCACGTCCGGAAAACCCGAACCATTAGGTGTAAGCCGTCACCTAGGGCTTGGATCCCCTGGACGACGCTCTGCATATAAGATGGCTCAACCATCCTTAAAAAAGCCCTAAATACCTCAGAAATTTGGGGGAAATTCGGGGTTTTGGGGGGCCTGCATCGGCACAAGAATCGGGGAAGACACAACCCCGGCACAAAATGGCCCCGCTGAGCGTGCCTAGCTTGCAGGCCACTGCCTTGTCCTTCAGCAGGCCCGCGAATCAACGGCTATAAACGAATTCTTAACGAAACCAGCAGACCCTGAGGATCAGGATAATCCTTCCTATGGGGCCTCATCACCGTGTCCATCACGCCTGTCTTACGCCTATTGGCAGCCTTGATTTTCTGTGTTCTGTCCATCACCACCGCCGAAGGCATGGGGGGGCGCAAACGCGTCCTCTACATCAGTTCGTATCATCCGTCTTTTCCCTCGGTCTTTTCTCAGATCGAAGGCGTGAAGCAAGGCCTCTCCCAGATGGGCTTCAAGGCGGAGGGTATCAGCCTTGACCTTGAGTTCATGGACACCAAGCGATTCACCCCAGAAAGCCAGATCCTGCATTTTCAAACCAATCTCACGCGCCGCCTGTCCCTGATTAAATCTTACGATGTGATCATTGCGGCCGACGATGCCGCTTTCGAATTGGCGAAAAGGGAACAAGCTGGCCTATTTCAGGGCAGCCCTGTGGTCTTCCTTAGTGTTAACGACCGTGCAGCTGCACTAGAGCAAAATCTCAATCCCCACATAACCGGCGTCGTGGAAGGTATTTCTGTAGAAGCCAACTTAAAATTGATCGAAAAGCTTTATCCTGATAGCGGCCGCATCGTCATCATCACCGACGACACGGCCCCCGGCAAGGCAGCACGCAGCGCGGTTATCCAACAGTCAATGAAACTGCCCAAGCATCAATTGCAATTGCTATCCCTTGCCGACCGGGACTACGAGGAAGTGTTCAACCACCTGGCATTACTGCCCGATGACCTCCCGCTTCTGCTGCTCTCCGCCTATCGTGACAAGAACGGCACGGCCAGCGAATTTAGTGATGTGCTAGCGCGCATCAAGCTCGTTTTTAAGGGACCTATTTTTGTCACCCAGACCCATGACCTCCACCATGGGGTGCTCGGCGGCGTGGTGGTTAATCACCAGCATCAGGGCAAGGCTGCCGGTGTCCTGGCGGGTCAGATTCTTTCCGGAATCAAGCCCACGACACTGCCGGTAATCGATAAAAGTCCCAACCCCTTGATCATCTATTTTACCGAAGCGAAGCGCCTCAAGCTTGACCCCAACGCCTTTTCCGAAGACGTCACATTCATCAACCGGCCACAGTCAATGCTGGCGCAATATCGCAATATCATCCTAATTTCCATAGCGGTAGGCGCGGCCCAGACCCGGATCATTATCGTCCTGATCTTCAATACCCGGCGGCGGCAGATCGCCGAACAGATCGCGGTAGAAGCCCAAATCGATTCCGAGGTCACCAATAAGACCAAGACCGAATTCCTGGCCAACATGAGCCATGAACTGCGCACGCCACTGAATTCGGTCATCGGTTTTTCGGACGTCATGCTCGCCGATCGCGTTGGCGCCATCAACCGCGAAAAGCGCGATGAGTACCTATCCGATATCCGCGAAAGCGGGCTGCATCTCTTGGATCTCCTCAACAATATTCTTGATGTTTCCAAGATCGAGATGGGCAAACTGGTGATCTCTGAAGAAAACATCAACCTCCAACACGCCCTGAAGCTCTGTCATCGCATGGTGGCGGAACGTGCGGCGAGCAACAATACCCAACTTGAACAGATCCTACCGGAGAATTGCCCGGACCTGCGCGCCGACCCGACCCGATTGAAGCAATCGGTGCTCAACTTGTTGTCGAACGCGATTAAATTTTCCGACGGTGGCAGCACCGTCACCACGACCACCACCCTTGAAGACAATGGCGATCTATGCATTGCGGTCAGT
>JBLHLO010000216.1:0-4477 GCA_047621105.1 Alphaproteobacteria bacterium | reverse complement strand
GAGCATGATCCAGAAGCCTGAGAAAGAAGTGCGGCCTTATCTCGAGGCTCTTCAGAAAAAGGTTGAGGCACATTGGGAAGCGACGGTCGAGCAGACCGCCTTCATGAAAGAGCTCACCGCAGGCACGCTGCCACTGAAGACGATCCAGGTGTTTTACACCAACTGGGGCGCCTTCGTGCCGGTCATCAATTCGCTTTATATGGTGCAGTTTCATAAGCATCTGGGTTTCTTCGTCAGCAATGTCGATCTGATGGAAACCTATACCCATAAGGTTTTGGACGAATTCGGTCATCCGGCACCTCCGGGGCATATCAAGATCCTGATTTCGTCCGGCGAAGCATTGGGTCTGACCAAGGAAGAAATTCTGGCCCAGCCGATGTTGGCCGAAGCCCGTGGGCTCACCGATTTCCACCGAACCTTGGTCAATGACGGGCATATGTATGAATACTGGGCTTCGGTCTTGTGGGAAGGGGCCTTTGGGTTGTCCTGCATGAAATGGTTCAATGCGCTGACTACCCATTACGGATTGAGCGCTGAACAAGCCGATTATTTTCACAAGCATCATGAAGCAGACACCCAAGATCACCTTGGGCGTGAAGCACATTCGTCGGTCACCAAGCACGTGCTGACGCGGATCATGTGTGAGGGCTTTAACGAGCGGCCCGGTTATCCGTTCGAGTACTGCGCGCTGACGCCGGTGGATCTGTATTGCCAGATGCTCGATGCGGTTTATGCCAAAACCCATTGATCGCCTGTAAACGACAATAAGGGCAGGGGAATCTGGTATGGCGGGGTCCTATCGTAATCTTTCGGAATATGTTGCGGCACTTGAGGCTGCGGACATGCTGGTCCGCGTCACGATACCCATCAACAAAGACACTGAATTACATCCGTTGGTGCGCCTGCAGTTCAGGGGCTTGCCCGAAAGCAAGCGCAAGGCATTCTTATTTGAAAATGTCTATGACGCCAAGGGCAAGAAATACGACATCCCGGTGCTGGTTGGCGCGATGGCAGGGTCTGCCAACATCTATGCATTCGGTATGGGGTGTGCGGTAGAAGACATTGCCGAACGCTGGGCTGAGGTTATGGCAAAACCGATCACTTCGGTGGTGGTTGAAAGCGGGGCTTGCCAGGATGTGGTGATCGAAGGCGAGCAGCTCAAAACAGAAGGCCTTGGCCTGCTGCCGATCCCCATTTCCACCCCCGGTTTCGATAATGCCCCCTATACGTCGGCCTCCCATTGGGTCAGCAAGGATCCGGAAACGGGATTGCACAATCTTGGGAATTACCGGGGCATGGTCAAGGCGCCGGATCGGATCGGCACGTTGCCGGCGATGCTGGGCGTCGGCATGCGTAATCATATTGATATGTGGCGTGCGGCAGGGTTTGAGCGCATGCCTGCGGCCATCGTCATCGGTGCGCCGCCCCATGTCAGCTATACCGCAGTGACGCGCATTCCCAATGACATGGCCGAATACGACGTGGCCGGGGCTATCGCCGGCAAGCCTTTGGAACTGGTGAAATGCCTCACCCATGATTTACTGGTTCCGGCTGAGGCGGAAATTGTTATCGAAGGCACGGTGCCGACCAGCGAAGTGGAGATGGAAGGCCCGTTCGGTGAATTCCCGGGCTACATGGCCCAGCGCGATTACAGTTTCTTCATGGATATCGATTGCATCACCATGCGCAAGAAGCCGACCTATCTCGCAATCTTGTCGCAATTGCCGCCGTCGGAATCTTCCATGATGCGGCATCTTGGGCGTTCCCAGGCCGCTAAAAAATTCCTGATTGATGCGGGCTTCGAAAGCGTTACCGATCTTGATTATCTGGAATGTGGGGGCGCTAACGCCATCGTCGTTGTGAAAATGAAGAAGCGTGATGAGGACGAGGGCATGCGTGCCCTTGAGCATCTGGCCTCGCGCTTTATCGGCAAATTCGCTATCGCCGTCGATGAAGACATTGATATCACTAGTATCGAACACATCATGTGGGCGGTTTCCTGGCGTTGCCAGCCCTACCGCGATATCAAGGTCATTGATACGCCGCTGTTGGCGTTGGATCCGTCGCTCGCCCCGCCCGGTGCTGCGCGTGGCTTGACCAGTGCTGAGGATATGCCGCGTTCTACCGGTCTTCTGATCGACGCCACCATGCCGTGGGACTATCCGCCGATTTCACTCCCTCGGCGCGAATATATGGAACGCGCCCAGGATATCTGGCGTGAGTTGCAATTGCCGGCATTGGAATTGGAAGCGCCATGGTTCGGCTACCAATTGGGGGCATGGACCAAGGAACTGGAAGAGGAAGCCCAGCTTGCGGTTGAAGGCCGTCACTTTGAAACCGGCGAAAAGCTCAAGAAAGTCCGAAAGCGAATCGACTAAATGCGTGTCACGCGCTCTGAAGCTGCGCGGGTTCAGTGGTGGCCGTTCGGGGAACGCCCCCCAGGCCACGGGTCAGGTTATCGGCGGTCTCTTGAAGGCGCTGTGCCGCAGGACCATCAAAACAGATTTTAGCGATCCCCAATACGCCGATCACACCGATGGCCATGGCAATCTCACCGTCTGCGCCAAAAACCGGGGCCGATAGGCCGCTAATGCCGGCTTCCGACTCGCCTAAGTTGTCTGCGAGTCTGGTGGTAAGAATTTGTTGTTTGAGACGTGCAACATCTTCCATAGTTGTCAGTTTCGATAGGCTGGCACGGTGTTCGGGGGAGGCCAATTCCTTTTCGGCGAGAGGGCGGCTCTTGCCGTCAGGCAAATAGGTCATAAAAATTTTGCCCGAAGCGGTGCGCAACAGCGGCAGGATACGGCCTTCGCGGATGCGTACGGCGGTGGGGAGTTCGCCCTGTTCCCAACGGATCACCATCGGGCCACCTGCACCCCAGATCACCAGCACCGAAACCAAGCCGGTTTCCTGGGTCAGGACACGCAGGGCCTCGGTTCCCATTTTAACACCATCGACGCGGCCCAATGCGGCAACGCCTAGGTGCACCATCAGGGGGCCAAGGTCGTAATAACCGGAGACCGGGTCTTGCTGTACTGCGCCAACCTGGATCATGCCGGCGAGGAATCGATGGGTGCGACTGGCCGGCATACGAGCAGCCCTGGCAATTTCCGACAGCGAGCCGGCGCGGCCGAGATTGGCGATCGCTTTGAGAACACCGAGTCCGACGCCAACTGAGCGGTTGGCATTTTTGGGTGAACGGTCCCCTACGTCAGCGGCCCCCGTTTGCGTCATAAATTTTCTGGCCATTTCCGTATGTCCCCTTGCGTCGCTAAGGACGCGTGCCATGGAATAAGGCGTGGACAGTCCAACGACCCTCATGACAGACTGAATTAGAAATACATTCTGATAATCAAAAAGGGCGAGGTCAACGCCCAATCTACTTTTTTTCAATATGGTTTGATGGTGCGCCGGTGGCGGCCTTTAAAAGGATCAGGCCGTAAGGACCACGCTAACACGATCCTGAGTGGATCGCGATGGGGGAAGCCTATATGAAAATAGGCTGGGCAGCCATAACTGACATACTGCACGTAATGAAAGAACGCTCATAAAGCGAAGGGTCTGAGGCGCGCAACGGTGCCGACAGTATATGACGGTGGGGAAGATGACTGAAAAACCAGGCAGTAACCAGGATGGTTTGCGCAGCTTTATCGAAAGCTGTCGGGAGACGGGCGAATGCCTGGATATCGATAATGCCGACTGGGACCTTGAAATCGGCACCTTGACCGAAGCGGCGGCGGAAAAATTAAATGAGCCGCCGATGTTGCTGTTCGACAAGATCAAGGGATATGAAAAAGGTTTTCGTGTGGTGTGCCTGCCGCTCGCGTCAAAAGCACGGGTGGCGTCTATCCTCGGTCTGCCGACAGATAAGTCAAAATTAGAATTGGTGCGTCTTGCCGCGCGCAAAGTTACCGATTCCAAACCATTGCCGCCGGTCGAGGTCAAGGACGGCCCGGTGATGGAAAACGTCATAATCGGCGATGATATTGATGTTTTAAAATTCCCGGCATTAAGGTCACATCCGTGGGATGGCGGGCGTTATATCGGCACCGGTGATTCGCTGATTAATCGTGATCCCGAATCGGGCTACATCAATGTCGGCACCTACCGTATGCAGGTGCATGAACCCAATCTGTTGGGCTTGTGGATGAGCCCGGGCCAACAGGGGCGTGCAATCTGCGAAAAGTACTGGGCCGAGGGCAAGGCCTGCCCGGTCGTCGCGGTATTTGGGGGCGATCCTCTGTTGTTCCTGACATCGCATATCAAGTTCGCCTGGGGCCTTTCCGAATTGGATGTCGCCGGCGGTATTCGGGGCACGCCTTTTGAAGTGATTCCTGGGCCGATTACCGGGTTGCCGATCCCCGCCAATGCCGAAATCGCCATTGAGGGCGAAGTGCCGCCGCCCAGCGAGCAGGCCCATGACGAAGGGCCATTTGGCGAATGGACGGGGTATTATTCGGGCGGGACTGCCGGCACG
>JBLHLO010000215.1:0-4482 GCA_047621105.1 Alphaproteobacteria bacterium | reverse complement strand
CTTCATCGTGAAGTCGATCACCTCGCAGGCGAAATCGACCCAGGTGCAGCCCGTCTCGAGAAAGGAAACACGCACATTCGGATAGCGATCGAGCAGCCCCGAATTGCAGATGGTCTTAAAGCCCCGAACCACCGACATCAAAAACTGATCACCGGCGACATTGGGGAACGCCTTGAGGGCGTCCATCGCGCCGGTGCCGGGATGGACGTTGATCGGCATGTCGATGGCGTTGGCGGTTTCCCAGATAGGCAGAAAATCCGGATGATCGAGGCCTTTATCGCCGTAATCGCCGAACACCATGACGCCGACCGAGCCCATTTTCTTGGTGCGTTCCATCTCCCGCACCGCTTCGTCGATATCATGGACGTCGATCACCGTGACCCATTTGAGCCGGTCCGGCGCCTGGTTCGAAATATCAGCGATCCAATTATTATAGGACCGGGTCAGCGCCTGGTTGAGGGCCGGGTCCTTGGCGATCGGCCATTGCAAAAGAAGGGTCGGATAGTTCACCGACAGCCAGGTGTCTTCCGCATCCATGACGCCGAGTCGATCTTTGGCCGAATGAAATTCGCCGCTCTCATGGGGGCCGCGCCATTTCGCCATCTTGATATATTCGGTTGAAACGATCCCATCCTTGCTGGAGGGCGAGCCGCCAATGCGCAGGCGCTCGCCGTCGATCTCCCAGATATAGTCATGCTCGAACTCGCCGGTCTCGACGACCACCGGACGACGGTCACGAAAACCCGGCTCGAGATACTTGTCTGAGAAGGTATCTTCCCATTCCTCAACATGGCCATCGCCATCGAAGGCATTGATTTCACTCATAATTTTCCCCCTCTGTGCCGGACCGGGCAGGTTGTTCGATCAACCATAGTGAGCGCCCCATACCGCCGTCAAGCGGGCCCGTCGACAGGGTTTGGCGCCTTGGGCTGTTATTTTTTCCAGACCTTGCGTAAGCTTGCACTGCGGGGTGTGGTTCCCCGCTTGAACCGAGGAGAGCCCTATGACTATTGCGCGTGTCATCATCATCAAAGCGCCCGAAGAAAAATTTAAAGAGGCGGAAAAAATCTGGAAGGATGATTGCGCGCCCCTCATGCGGCGCCAAAAGGGCTGCCGGGCGGAAAAGTTCATGCGCTCGCTCGATCATCCCGATCTCTATATTTCCTATTCGGAATGGGACACTCAGGAAGATATAGATAATTACCGCAACAGCGAAGATCATAAGAAAATACGCACAGAATCGCGGGCCCTCCAAGGATCCCGTGCCGTCGTCTGGACCTATGAGATTCTGGATTAGAGCGATGACCGCCCCATCCGAAAAGACCGCCGCCGAACCTTGCCCCCGCTGCGGGTCGCGCAGCGGGCTTATCTGGGTGCACGGCCACGGTCAATGCACCACCTGCGGGTCCAACATTCACGATTGCTGCCAAGGTGCCGAATGCGATTTGGCCCCCGGCACGCAAGGGCCGGGTACAGGGTCACGCGCCTAAAATCTACTTTACGAATTCGGGTTTAGGCCCCCAAAGTTAAACGGCGGCAACCTTGTCGTTGACGCTGCCCAAATGCGCAATCACCTCGTCGAGATGCATGACGTCAGCGTACTTATGATGCAGGTCGAATAGATTGATCTCATGTATGATGTCGGTGCGATCGAAGGTGCATTCTTCGACCAATGTGGCGTGATAGCCGAAGGAATAGGCATCCACCGCACTGGCGCGCACGCAGCCCGATGTGGTGCAGCCACAGATGATCAGGCTTTCGACCCCAAGCCTCTGCAAATGTGCACTGAGCGGCGTGCCGAAGAAGGCCGATGCGCGTTCCTTCTTGATAATGAGGTCGCCCTCGGCGGGGGCGACTTCGTCCTGGATGTCGAAACGGTCGCTGGCGACCTGGGTGCGTTGCCGGTTGGTGGCGCCAACCCCACCGCGCCCGGCGCTGGTGGTGTAGATCACCGGGATTCCGGCTTGGCGGGCGGCAGCAAAGAGCTGTTGGGTCGGGGGGATCGCGTTCCAGCCGCGCTCCCCCAGCGATCCTGGATGGGTGGCGTTTACTTCATTGATCGGCCCGGCGCCGCCGGCGAAGACCGCCTTGTAATAATCAATGGCCAGCACCGCCGGGCGCGGCCCGACGCGGGTGTCACGCGTATAGGACGCATAGAGTTCCTTGAGATCGTCGCTGATCGTGTCCTTCCAGCAATGGTCTTCGAAATCGCGGCTCATGATGGTCCCCTGTGTCTGGTGGCGTGTTTAGTGATGTGTATCTTGGACAGAGTTTAGCCGGTTTTACCGCTGCCGCCGAATCCTGCGTCGAATCGCCTTCAGCTTCAACCGATGGCGGCGGGCCCAATCGCAGCCGGGAGATCGAGCGTCGCCCGCAGCCCGCCAAGGGCGGCATCGTTCAGGGTCAAGGTGCCGCCGTAAAGCGCGGCAATTTCCGAAACGATATCAAGGCCGAGGCCGGATCCCGGCACCGTTTCATCAAGCCGTGTGCCACGCGCCAGTACCCGTGCCCGGTCTTCTGGTGCGAGGCCGGGTCCATCGTCTTCGACTATGATTATAAGCCGGCCCCCCTCGGCACGGGCGGTGATGGCAACCCGTTGGCGCGCCCATTTGCAGGCATTGTCCATTAGATTGCCGAGCATCTCTTCAAGGTCTTGGGCATCACCCCGGAACGCAAAATCATCAGACAGGGTGTCGATCATGATCTTGCGGTCGACATGCATACGCCGCAGGGTGCGCGCCAGCGCCGCAATCACCGGGCCGGTTTCGGTGCGCTGACCGATCACCCTGGCGGAAGCAGCGGTGCGCGCACGGGATAGATGATGATCAATCCGTTCGCGCATGAGTGTCGTTTCGCGCGTCACCATTTCAGCGAGCGGGCCTGTCTCTTTATCCGCTTCCACGGCGAGCACGCTGAGCGGTGTCTTAAGCGCATGGGCCAGGTTTCCGACATGGGTGCGGGCGCGTTCCACGACGGCACTCACTTGGGCGATCAACTGGTTGGCCTCTTCGACCAGGGGGCGGACTTCACCGGGGTAATCGCCTTCGATGCGTTCGGCACGGCCCGCGCGGATATGGGCCAGGGCCTCGCGCAAGCGCCGCAAGGGCCCCAATCCGAAATGCACCTGAAAGATGACCGCCAAGATCAGCCCCAACCCCAGCAACCCCAGCGACCAGCTGAGGGCGACCCGGAACGGCCGTAATTCAGCCGTGACTTCGGCAATATCGGCGGCCACCGCGTAACGAAAGCGGGGACCGTTCTCGGCAAAACTGATTGGCCGCTCAATCACCCGCAAAACTTGGTCGCGGGGGCCCTTGATTTGGTACCGCGCAAGCCCATCGGTGCCGGGTGCGGGCGGCGGTGACGGGAGGGCGAGGGTTTGATCCCAGATCGAGCGTGAGGCGAGGCGGATTTTATTGCTGATTATATCACTGTCCGATATCTGCCAATACCAGCCGGAAAATGGTCGCTCAAACCGGGGCTCGCCTTGGGCGCCAAGCAGCCGCACACCGGTTGCGGGATCGGCATCGGTAACCGCGACCAGGGTTTCCAGCAAGACTTCGATGCGTGCATCGAACGCACGGCGCACATGATCTTCGAACAGGGACGAAATTAATAATCCGCCGGCAACCAGAGCGCCGGCGATCCATACAAGGGCGAAGGCAATCAGGCGAAAGCCGATGGTGCCTGGCGCGATCATGTTGTCTTCATGCCTAACGCCCTGGGGGTGTTCATGGGTCTTCTGCCAGGCCCGCAAGGCGGTAGCCGAGCCCACGCACGGTCTCGATGACGTCAGTGCCGAGCTTGCGCCGCAGGCGGCCAATGAAGACCTCGATCGTGTTCGAGTCGAGGTCAAAATCCTGATCATATATGTGTTCGGTCAATTCCGTGCGGGATACCACGCGGTCGCGCTCATGGGCGAGATAGACAATCAGTTTATATTCGTGGCCGGTCAGTTTGATCGGCTTGCCGTCGCGGGTAACGCGCGCCGAGCGGGTATCAATGGCAATCGGCCCGCATTCAATCACCGGCGAGGCATGGCCGGCGGTGCGGCGGATCAGGGCACGTAGGCGGGCCAGCAGTTCTTCCATTTGGAAGGGCTTGGTGAGGTAATCATCGGCGCCGGCATCAAAACCGGCAACCTTTTCGCGCCAACGATCGCGGGCGGTGAGGATCAATACCGGCATGATGCGGCCGTCTTCGCGCCAGCGCGTCAGCACGGTGATCCCGTCGAGCACCGGCAGGCCCAGGTCCAGCACCACCGCGTCATAGGGTTCGGTGTCGCCGAGAAAATGACCGTCTTCGCCGTTGTCGGCCACGTCTACGGTGTAGTCGGCGTCTTTGAGCGCCCCTTCGAGTTGGGCGCGCAAGCTTGTGTCATCTTCAATCACCAAGATACGCATGGGCCCCTCAGCGCTTGCGCCCGGCAATGCCAAGGATCTGTGCGGTGCGGGCGTCCACCGCAATGCGCAGGACCCGGCC
>JBLHLO010000214.1:0-4487 GCA_047621105.1 Alphaproteobacteria bacterium | reverse complement strand
ACCAGCACGTGCAGCGCACCGAATTTGGCAAGGGTTTCATCCCGCACCCGAAGACAGGCGGCTTCATCGGTCACATCGGCGACCATGGCATGAATCCGCCCGGCGCCCGCTTGCTGTTCGATATCGGCGGCAGTCTTTTCAAGTTCAGCCGCTTCACGGGCCACGGTGATGGTCACCGCGGCGCCCGCCTGTGCTAGGGCCAGCGCCATCGCCCGCCCCATGCCACGCCCACCGCCGGTAACGATGGCAACCTTGCCGGTGAGATCGATATCTGACTTGTTACTCATGGGGCTTCCTTTGCTTTTGGTGATGACCTCATCCTAGCCGCGCAGGCGGATAAAAAGAAACCCCCGGCACAAGGCCGGGGGTCAAAAGATAACGCACCGTGACGGCGCGCAAAGATTACGTCTTCTTCTTTTTCTTTTTGGTGATCGCGACAATCTCTTTAATCAAAGGCTTTGGCAGAGCAAACAGCTCTTTCAACAGTTTGTGGATCTCTTGACTGCTGATCGGGTTGACGTCGAGCCGTGCTTTTTCCGCGCTCTTAAGGAAGGCTTTGCTAGCCCAGGTCGTCGTCGCTGCATCCCGCATGATGTTGACGGCTTTCTTAGGCGAGCCCGGCGGCATGGCATAGGGCCGGCCGAATTCGTGCTGTTTCAGGAAGAACTCAACAATCTGGCGCTGCTTCTTGGTCTTGATGTATTTCTGAAGCATCGGCGCCCCAAGTGCGGACATCCCCGCATGGGGCTTCAGGTTGGTCTGAACCAACACATTGATGAACTCACCTTTGGCCCAATTCGGCTTGGCCTTCTTCAGGCTCGACCAAGCGTAGCCACAAAGGCCCTGGGTCTCATTGCGCTCAATTGAGAGCAAAATACCTTTGGAACCCTTGTAGCCGGAGATCACCTTGAACTTGGTGCCCAGCACATTGTTCATCATCAGTGCGTAATCGCGGGTTGAGCCACCGCGCGAGGTCGCACCGATCGCCAGTTCATGGGTGAACAGATCCTCGAATTTTTGGACCTTGGCATCCTTGCGCGCGATGCACTGACGCGCGGTTTTATTGACGGAACCAAGGAAGTTTAGTTTGGTCACGTCATATGTCGAGCGCTTCGGGCGAATCAGCGGATCGATCAACGCGCCCGGATAGAAGGCACCGAACACGTTGCCGTTCTTGGGGGCACCATCGAAGAACCAGTTGAGCGCCTTACGCGACCCGGCGCCGGGCCGGTTGCGCGGAATGATGGTGGGTTTGCCGGGGATGTGAGTGGCAATGTGCCGTGCGGTGATACGAGCATAGGAATCATACCCGCCACCGGGGTTGGCGCCAATGGTCAGCTCAACATTCTTGCCGGAATAAAAATCGGCGGCCATTGCGGGCATCGTAAAGCTCACCGCCAGGGCTGCGGCCCCCGCAAGCGTTGCGGCGGACCCGGTTGTGAAACCGCTTTTCCTTAGGGAAATAGACATGCAGTCTTCTCCTTGATCATCGTTGTATTTAAGGCGAGCCCCATATAACCCATTGTTTTTTGTATTATTTTTAGCAGCCCAGGACCAGGCCACCCATTTCCCAGTGATCCTACCCGGATGGTCCGAAGGGGGCAACCTTCCACCCCCCTCCCCGCACCCGGGCACAAGACCGGACGTTGACAGTGCGCCGGGCCATTTGCCACAGTGACGGTAATGAGGCACAGGAAAACCCCTGAAAAATAAATCACTCAAAAATAAACTGTGGCGCGCTGCGCCGCGACAGGAGGCACCAATGGCGGTCCAATTTCGTGATCTTATCGAAGCACCGGAACTTGAAGTCGGTCATTCAAAAGATGTCCTGTTCTCATCCGACCAGTTTCATACTTGGGTGCATGGCGATTACCCCGGTACCAAGGGCCCAATGCACAAGCACACAGCGGATCAATTTTTCTACTGCGTCCAAGGTCAGTGCACATTCCATTTTCCCGATGGCGAATTGAAAGCGATTAATCCGGGTCAGTTGATGGTGATCCCCAAGGATCATCTCTATCAGCTCGACAATACCGGTGATGAATACATGATCCTTCTTGGCGCGCGCGCCGAACCGTCAGGAAATAAGCGCTATTCCGCAACGGACAAAGTGGTGCCCGGCAACAGCTCCGCTCTTAAGGATCGTGACAAGAGCAAGGCTCCGGCGGACAAAATTTGAGTTCCAAACGCGCGCGGCCCAACTTTCTTCTGTTCATTACCGATCAGCACCGGGCTGATCATCTGGGCTGTTACGGCAATGACGTTGTCCGCACCCCGGCGATCGATTCCATTGCCGCCCGGGGCACGCGCTTTTCACAATTTTATGTGGCAACGCCCATCTGCATGCCCAACCGGGCAACCCTGATGACCGGCCGGATGCCGTCCTTGCACGGGGCGCGCCATAACGGCATCCCCCTGTCGCTTTCGGCCACAACTTTTGTCGATGTCCTCGCAAGCGGCGGCTGGAAAACAGCCCTCATCGGCAAATGCCACCTGCAAAGCATGTCGCCCAGGAAACCGACACTCGGCATGCCGGAGGTCGACCCTGCATTGGTCCTGCCACCGGCAGAACTCCGCGAAGCAAACAAAAACGCCCTCGCAGATGGCAATTACGAGCAAGAATTGCGCTCCGTATGGACCCAGGATCCCGATCACGAATTGAAGCTCCCCTATTATGGGTTTCGCCATGTGGAACTCGCCTCTGGCCACGGCGATAAGGTTGTTGGTCATTACGGGCGCTGGCTCGAAGCCCAACATCCGGGTTCGAATAAATTGCGCGGGGTCGAAAATCAGTTGCCGGGCAATAACACAGAATGCCCGCAAGCCTGGCGCACCGCGGTGCCGGAAGAACTTTACCCAACCGCCTGGGTCGCCGACCGCACCTGTGCATATCTCGAAGAACACGCGCGTAATGGCGATGATGAGCCATTTTTTATTCAATGTTCCTTCCCTGATCCCCATCACCCATTTACCCCACCCGGTAAATACTGGGACATGTATGACCCGGCCGATATGGACCTGCCACCTAGTTTCAATGATGCCGGGCCGCCGCCATCCCATGTCGCCGCGATCCGCGCTGGTCGCGACGCCGGTACCCAGAACCGGGAGGGCCAGCGCGCCATCGCCATCACCGAGCGCGAAGCACGAGAAGCCAAGGCGCTGACTTACGGCATGATCACCAATGTCGATGACCGGGTTGCCCAGGTCTTAGCAAAACTTGACGGTTTGGGCCTTGCCGATAATACGGTGGTGATTTTTACCACCGACCACGGTGATTTCATGGGCGATCATCAGCTTCTCCTGAAAGGTGCCCTGCATTATCAGGGGGTGACCCGGGTGCCCTTTATCTGGGCCGATCCAGCCGCTTCCGCGGCGGGGGTGATACGTGACGATCCCGCCGGCACCTTGGACATTGCCCGCACGGTGCTGGCGCGCGCTGGTCTGGCCGCTCACAACGGCGCCCAAGGCCGTGACCTGATTGGCGAGGCCCCACGCGATGACCCCATGGTGATCGAGGAGCATCAGCGTTACGGCTATATGGGCTTTAGTCATGGCTTCCGCGCACGCACCTTGGCGGGGGGGCGCTGGCGTCTGACGATCTATGATGATCCGAACGGGTTTGGTGAGCTTTACGACCTCGACAACGATCCCGATGAACAAATCAACCTGTTCGAAGATCCCGCACAACAGAACATCCGCAACCAATTGATGGAAGTGCTACTGCACCAAGTGATCCGGCTCGCCGACACCAGCCCATTGGCCACCCATCACGGACCATGAACTAATCAGATGCGACATTTCTTTTGAAGAGCCACGCCGCCAGTGCACAGGCAGCCAAGGCGCCGATTATTTCCGCGGCGATGAAGGGGCCAACATCCATTGGCCGGATTCCGGTGAACGTATCGGTCAGCGCGCGCGCTATTGTTACTGCCGGGTTGGCAAAAGATGTCGATGAGGTAAACCAGTATCCCGCAGTAATGTAGAGGCCGACCGCGAAGGGCACGGTTTCGGCGCGGAAACGAAGACAGCCCAGGATCACCAGCAGTAGGCCGAATGTGGCGACGATTTCACCGATCCATTGGCCGGTGCCGGTCCGCGCTTGCGCCCCTTGAACGATCAAGGGCAGGTCGAACATGCCATGGGCCAGCATGACCCCGGCAATCCCCCCCAAAATCTGCACCAGGATATAGCCTGCAGATTCGCGCGCCCCAATATCGCCCCGCACGCAGAATGACAGGGTGACCGCAGGATTGATGTGGCAACCCGATACCGGGCCGAAAATCAGAATCAAAACGATGAGACCTGCCCCGGTCGCGAGGCAATTTCCAATTAACGCCACGGCAACATTCCCGCCCGCCAATCGCTCAGCCATGATGCCGGAGCCGACAACAATGGCGACCAACAATGCCGTGCCGAGAGCTTCAGCCGTTAGACGCTTCGATAAAGAAAATGTCACGTTGATAGGTTCCCCATCTATGATTTACCAT
>JBLHLO010000213.1:0-4491 GCA_047621105.1 Alphaproteobacteria bacterium | reverse complement strand
GGCCGACGGCAATGATTGAGGTTTTCATCGGCCGCGTGTTCAGGCGCTTTCGGCGCCGTCGTCCTCAGCTTCACGCCAGGCAATGCCCCACATCTTCTCAAGATTATAAAGCCCGCGAACTTCGGGCCGGAATAGATGGATGATCACATCGCCGCCATCGATCAAAACCCAATCGCTGTTGGTGAGTCCTTCAATGGCCGGTGATACGACACCAAGCGCCTTGATCTTTTCCCGCAAATGATTGGCCATGGCCCCGATATGGCGGGGATTTCTCCCCGAAGCAATCACCATGTAATCGGCGAAGGACGTCTTGCCGGCAAGATCGACGGTGATGATGTCTTCAGCCTGGTCCTCATTAAGAATTTTTTCGACCAATGCGAGGATTTTTCGAGGCGTATCGTTGACGCGCTTTTTTGGGCGCTTCGGGGCCCGCTTGGATGGAGGGACGGTTTTCTTTATCGCCACCTTTTTCTTCGCAGGCACCTTTTTTGCCGAGGTTTTACGTGCGCTGACCTTTACCGCAGTGCTTTTTTCTACGGCACTTTTCTTCGCCGGCACCTTTTTTACAGCAGATTTTTTAGCAGGCGGTTTTTTAGCCGTGGCTTTTTTAACCGCCGCTTTCTTTTTCACGTCCGTTTTCTTCACGATGTTTTTTTTGGCCGCAGACTTTTTAGCAGGGGCCTTTTTAGTAGCGCTTTTGCTTCGTGATTTGGAGGTGGCTTTCTTCGCCGTTGATTTTTTGACGGCGGCTTTTTTACGGGGGGCTGGTTTTTTCACCGGGCCTCCTCGAGCCCTGGAGCGGGGCAAATGGTCGTCAGATGTTGCATCATTAATCGATCAATCATGCCTTTCTTTATCGGCGTCATCATATGCCGCCCGGATTTCCGTCGCCGAGGCGGGGTGCCGCGGCGTGTGAAAATATGCCCAGGCGGGCGGTGCCAGACAGGGCAGGGCAGCAGCGTTATGGGCCATTATGCGGTGTCGCCCGAAACGATGCGCTGCCTTGCTCGATAGCGCCTTGAAAGAATATGTGGCGCGATCAAAAACCGCAATGGGGACGGTGTGAAAGATGGATGCCCAATCCCGCCAATCCGGGAATTGTTGAAGATTATCGGCCCCCATGATCCAAACAAAGCGCGCGTGCGGAAACCTAGCTTTGAGGGCACGTAGGGTGTGGATCGTATAGCGGGTATGCAGCTGGGTTTCAATGTCGGTGACATGAATGCGCGGGTCGCGGGCCATGTCACGTGCCGTGGCCATGCGTTTGGCCAAACTAGCCATGCCTGCCTGAGGTTTGAGCGGATTCTGCGGTGAAACCATCCACCACAAAGCATCCAGGCGCAGGCGCTTGATGGCCAGGCGGGAGATATGAAGATGCCCTTCATGGGCAGGGTTGAACGAACCGCCTAGAATACCAATGCGCACGCCAGGGCGATGGGCGCCGGCAAGACCTGTGGTGAGAATGAGGGGCTGACGGGTCAGGGCCGCGATCCGGGGTTGGCGTTAAGGCCGTACTTGGCCGTTGCCATGAACGACGTATTTATAGCTGGTGAGTTGTTCGACGCCGACCGGCCCACGTGCATGCAGCTTGTCGGTGGAAATGCCGATTTCGGCTCCCATGCCGAATTCACCGCCGTCGGCAAATTGGGTCGAGGCATTGTGCAACAAAATGGCGCTGTCGAGTCGTGAGAGGAATTTTTCCGCTGCCGCCGCATCCTCAGTGACAATGGATTCGGTATGGTGCGATCCATATTTTTCTATATGTGCAATGGCGCCATCTACGCCGTCGACCAATTTGACCGAAATGATGGCGTCCAGATATTCCGTCGCCCAATCCTCTTCACTGGCAGGTTTAGCGCGCGGTTCAGCGGCGCAGACTTCATCGTCGCCGCGCAGCGCGCATCCTGCTTCGATCAAGTCGTTCAGGATGGGGGTTAAGGCTGTTCCGGCGATCTTGCGGTCGACCAGCAGCGTTTCGGCGGCGCCACAAATGCCGGGACGACGCATTTTGGAATTGACTGTAATGGCGCGGGCCTTGTCGAGGTCTGCCCCGCCATCCACATAGATGTGACAAATACCGTCAAGATGTTTGATGACGGGAATGCGGCTTTCGGCCGACACGCGCTCGATCAGCGATTTGCCGCCGCGCGGGACAATGATGTCGATCAAGCCGGTCATGGTCAGCATCTCGCCGACGGCGGCGCGATCCGTGGTCGGCACCAATTGTATGCAAGCTTCATCGAGGCCCGCCTGGGAAAGGCCTTTGCGCAAGGCAGCCATGATGGCGCGCGATGAATGAAAGCTTTCTGACCCACCACGTAAGATGACCGCGTTGCCCGATTTGAGACAGAGCCCCGCCGCATCTGCGGTGACATTGGGACGGGATTCATAGATCACGCCGATCACGCCCAAGGGCACCCGCACCCGGGTGATACGCAGCCCGTTGGGCCGGGTCCATTCGGCAATCACGTCGCCAATCGGATCTTCGAGCCCGGCAATATCTTCAAGCCCCTTGGCCATGCCTTCGATGCGGTCTTCATTCAACATAAGCCGGTCAAGAAAGGCCGTGGTTGAGCCCTTAGCTTTGGATTCTATGATGTCGCTTGCGTTGGCAGCTTGGATATCTGCGGCGCCCGCGCGGATTGCGGCGGCGGCCTTGTGCAGTGCCGCGTTCTTAGTATCTGTCCCCGCCAGCGCCAGCGCCTGTGCGGCGGCGCGCGCGTCTTCGCACAGCCGCGTCATGGCGGCATGAAGATCATCTTGGGGTATGAGGTCGGTGACGGTCATGGCCCGCTTTTCCTACCCGTCCATTGCATCCGTGACGACGAGGTCGTCGCGGTGGATCATCTCGTCGCGGCCACGGTAGCCCAGAAGCTCTTGAATTTCACGGCTTTTATGGCCCGCTAAGCGGCGCGCGTCGGAATCGGCATAAGCTACAAGGCCGCGGGCGACCTCATTTCCATGGCTGTCTTGCACCACTACAGCGTCGCCACGGTCGAAGCGGCCCACGACCTGGGTGACGCCCGCGGGCAGTAGACTCTTGCCAAGTTTCAATGCCTTTAGCGCACCGTCATCCACGGTGAGCGTGCCGGCGGGCTTGAGCGAGGCGGCGATCCAATGCTTGCGGTTTGCGCGCGGATTACCGGTGACCAAGAACCAGGTTTTGCGGGATGCTTGATCAAGATCGCGCAACGCGTGTGTTTTGCGGCCATCGGCAATCACCATGCGGCACCCGGCACCAAGCGCGACCCGTGCGGCCTCCAATTTGGTCACCATGCCCCCTGACGAATAGCCCAAAGGCGCATCCCCGGCCATGGCGAGAATTTCAGGCGTGAGTGCCGTTACCTCGGGCACAAAATGAGCATTTGGATTTTTAGAGGGATCAGCGCTGTAAAGGCCGTCGATGGTTGATAGGAGCACCAATGTATCGGCGCTGATCATGGCGGCGACACGGGCGGCGAGACGGTCGTTGTCGCCGTAGCGGATTTCGTTTGTGGCAACCGTATCGTTTTCGTTAATGACCGGTACGGCGCCAAGTTTCAGCAGCGTTTCGATGGTGTTGCGGGCGTTGAGGTAGCGCCTGCGTTGTTCCGTGTCGTCGAGGGTCAGCAGAACTTGAGCCACGGAAACGCCATGACGTGCAAGCGCCGCTTGATAGGCGTGCGCCAATCGAATTTGGCCGGCTGCGGCAGCGGCCTGCTTTTCCTCAAGCCTAAGACGTGCCCTGTCGAGACCAAGCAACCCACGCCCGACGGCGATGGCACCTGAAGAGACCAGCACAACCTGGGTGCCGCGGGCCATGAGCGCACCGATGTCGCTGGCCAACGCGCCAAGCCAACGGGTGCGCACAGCCCCCGTGGGTTCGTTCGTAAGCAGGGCGGAGCCAATTTTGATGACGACGCGTTTTGCACTTGCCAGCTTTTGGGCCAGCTTTTGGGTCATGGTTGGACCCCATCGGTTGTTGCAGCCTCGCCCGCCGTATTTGCGCGTGCTTCGCGTATATGTAGAAGGGCGGCGCGCATCAATTCAGGTACGTGCGCCCCAGTGACGCCGGAAATACGATGGATGTCGGCAAGCTTGCATTTGGCCGCACGGGCAAGAGTCTTGGCGCGTGCGGTGGCTTCTTCGGCGCTGAGGGCGTCGCATTTAGTCAACACCACAAGCTCCGTCTTATCCGCGAGGCCGGCACCGTATTGGGTTAATTCCTTGCGTATCGTACGATAGGCTTGGGCAATTTTGGCGTCCGTTCCGTCTACCAGATGAAGCAACACGCCACAACGTTCCACATGGCCGAGGAAGCGCGTGCCCAGGCCGATCCCTTCATGGGCGCCTTCGATCAAGCCGGGAATGTCAGCCAGCACGAATTCGGTATCGTCGATATAGACGACACCCAGTTGGGGCGCGAGCGTGGTGAACGGATAATCGGCGATCTTGGGCCGTGCCCGTGACGTTGCCGCGAGCAGGGTAGATTTGCCAGCGTTGGGCAGGCCG
>JBLHLO010000212.1:0-4494 GCA_047621105.1 Alphaproteobacteria bacterium | reverse complement strand
CGGTGTTGAGGAAATAGGGGCCACTGGCCGCGGTGAGGATATGGAAATCGGCACCTATGTCGGTAATGCCATTACGTCGGAATTGTCGGGCAATATGATCGATCTATGTCCGGTCGGGGCGTTGACATCAAAACCTTATGCCTTTGCAGCGCGGTCGTGGGAATTGC
The DNA here is from genome assembly GCA_047621105.1 of Alphaproteobacteria bacterium. Taxonomy (GTDB): domain Bacteria; phylum Pseudomonadota; class Alphaproteobacteria; order SMXQ01; family SMXQ01; genus WHSO01. Next base: position 4,327 of record JBLHLO010000212.1, on the reverse strand, counting down.
GCAAGACCGAATCCATTGATGTGCTTGATGCCGTCGGCTCCAACATTCGCGTCGATGCGCGCGGTTCCGAGGTCATGCGCATTGTGCCGCGCCTGAATGAGGACGTTAACGAAGAGTGGTTATCGGACAAAGGACGTTTCGCTTATGACGGCTTGAAACGCCAGCGCCTTGATCGCCCTTACGTGCGTGAAAATGGCAAACTGCGTGAAGCCGATTGGGATGAAGCCTTCGCCCGCATTGCCGACGCGCTCAAAGGCCTCGACGGGTCGCGTATTGGTGCGATTGCCGGTGATCTTGCTGATTGTGAATCGATGCAGGCGCTCAAGGACTTGATGACTGCCTTAGCGGCCCCCCATATCGATTGCCGCCAAGATGGGGCCAAGCTCGATAATGCGGTGCGCGCGGCTTATCTCTTCAATACTTCGATCTCTGGTATCGAATCTGCCGATGCGGCGCTGATCATTGGTGCAAATCCTCGTACCGAGGCGGCGATCATCAATGCGCGATTGCGCAAGCGCTGGCTCGCCGGCGGTTTCAAGGTGGGCGTGATCGGCGAACAGGTCGACCTTACTTACCGCACGATGCATCTCGGGGCGGGGCCACGCACGCTGGGTGAATTGGCTGTGGGCAGCCACGAGTTCTCCAAGGTTTTGGAAGCGGCCAAACACCCGATGCTGATTCTCGGATCAGGCGCCGTTGCCCGGGATGATGGTGCTGAGGTCCTTGCGACTGCTCGTGCCGTGGCCGAACGCTATGGTTTTATCAGCGACGGATGGAATGGTTTCAATCTTTTGCACCGCGCGGCGAGCCGTGTCGGGGGTCTCGACCTCGGTTTTGTGCCGGGAGCGGGCGGGCGCGATGTTGCGGGCATGGTCAAAGCCGCTGGCGCGGGAGAGATGGGACTTTTGTGGTTGTTAGGTGCTGACGAAATCGACATGGACAGTCTTGGTGACGCCTTCATCGTCTATCAGGGTCATCACGGGGATGCCGGCGCGCACCGTGCCGATGTCATCTTGCCGGGCGCTGCCTATACCGAAAAGAGTGCGAGTTTCGTGAATACCGAAGGCCGTGTACAGCGCACAACGGCCGCGCATTTCCCGTTAGGCGAAGCGCGTGAGGATTGGACAATCATTCGCGCTTTTTCTGCCGTTATCGGTAAGACATTGCCATACAACAATCTGGGTGAACTACGCGCGGTGATGGCCAAGACCAATGCAGTCTTTGCCGGCTTGAATGTGGTCGAGGCCGCAGCTTGGGGACCATTTGGCGCCGCAGGTGAGATGACGGACGCCCCATTCGTTAACCCGATCAGCAATTTTTATATGACCGATCCCATCAGCCGGGCATCGGAAACTATGGCGCGCTGCACGGAAACGCTCTTGAATGGGCGAGAGGCGACGGGCACCCATGGCTGAACTCTGGGACGCATATTTGTTGCCGGGCGCCATCATCGTCGGCCATATCGTCGCCATTTTGGTGCCGTTGCTGATATCGGTGGCCTATTTGACGCTGGCCGAGCGTAAGGTGATTGCCGCCATGCAATTGCGCAAGGGCCCCAATGTGGTTGGCCCGTTCGGCCTGTTGCAGCCGATCGCCGACGGGCTCAAGCTGTTGGTCAAGGAGACCATTGTGCCGGCCGGGGCGAACAAGGTGGTGTTCGTATTGGCGCCAATGGTGACGTTCTCCCTTGCCGTGGTCGCTTGGGCGGTCATCCCGTTCGATGCGGGGATGGTGCTTGCCGATATCAACGTCGGCGTCCTTTACCTGTTCGCCATTTCGTCACTCGGCGTTTACGGCATCATCATGGCTGGTTGGGCATCAAATTCTAAATACGCCTTCCTTGGAGCTCTGCGTTCGGCGGCCCAGATGGTGTCCTATGAAATTTCTATCGGTTTCGTGATCATCACGGTGTTGTTGTGCGTCGGTTCGCTCAACCTGTCGAAGGTGGTCGAGGCCCAAAAGGATGTGTGGTTCGCCCTGCCGTTGTTGCCGATGTTCGTGGTGTTCTTTATCTCTGCCCTGGCCGAGACCAATCGTGCACCGTTCGATCTGCCTGAGGCCGAAGCCGAATTGGTCTCCGGTTATAACGTTGAATATTCGTCCATGACCTTTGCACTGTTCTTCTTAGGCGAATACGCCAACATGATTTTGATGAGCGCCATCACGGTCATCTTATTCCTGGGCGGTTGGCTGCCTCCCCTGGATATGGTGCCGTTCACTTGGATCCCTGGGCCGATATGGTTCGCCCTCAAGATTGCCTTTATCCTGTTCCTGTTCCTATGGGTCCGCGCCACATTCCCGCGCTACCGTTACGACCAGTTGATGCGTCTCGGTTGGAAAGTGTTCCTGCCGTTGTCGCTCACCTGGGTTATCGTGACGGCGGGTGTGCTGGTCGGGTTCGGCTGGTTGCCGAAGTGAGCGGGGGGAAAGAAAGATCATGTCAATAATCACACAAAGCGCAAAAGCGCTCATCTTGAAGGAACTAGTGTCGGGCATGTGGCTGACACTCAAGTATTTCTTCAAGCGCAAAGTCACGCTCAATTATCCGTTTGAAAAAGGCATGCTGAGCCCGCGCTTTCGTGGTGAACACGCCCTTCGGCGCTATCCCAGTGGCGAAGAACGCTGCATTGCCTGCAAGCTGTGTGAAGCAATCTGCCCGGCCCAGGCGATCACCATTGAGGCCGAACCGCGCGATGACGGATCGCGCCGCACAACGCGCTATGACATTGATATGACCAAATGCATCTATTGCGGTTTCTGCGAAGAAGCTTGCCCGGTGGATGCCATCGTCGAGGGGCCAAATTTCGAATTCGCCGCCGAGACCCGGGAAGAGTTGATGTACGACAAAGACAAGTTATTGGCTAATGGCGACCGCTGGGAAAATGAGATTGCCCAGCGTCTGCGTGCGGAGGCGCCGTACCGATGATCTTGCCCGTCCTGGCCTTTTATCTGTTTTCGTTTATCGCCATTGCCTCAGGGGTCATGGTGATCGCGGCGCGTAATCCGGTTCATTCGGTGCTGTTCCTGATTTTGGCTTTCTTTAACGCTGCTGGCTTGTTCGTGTTGATGGGGGCTGAGTTCATCGCCTTCATTCTGGTGATTGTTTACGTCGGCGCAGTGGCAGTGCTCTTCATGTTCGTGGTGATGATGCTCGACATTAATTTTGTCGAATTACGCCAGGGCTTTTTGCAATACCTGCCGATCGGCGCGTTGGTCGGCATCATTCTTCTCGTGGAACTTGTTTTTATCGCCGGTTCTTGGGTTGTGGCGCCGGAAGCGGCAGGCCTCTTTGCCGCCAAGACCCCGGCCATATCTGAAGCCACCAATACCGAAGCGCTGGGCCGTCTGCTCTATACCAAATACGTGTATTTGTTTCAGACAGGGGGCTTGGTGCTGCTGGTCGCCATGATTGGTGCCATCGTGCTGACCTTGCGTTCGCGCGAAGGCGTGCGGCGTCAGAAGGTCGCGGATCAAGTCGGCCGCACCCGTGCTGATGCGGTTGAGGTCAAAGACGTGCCGGTAGGGAAGGGGATATGAGATGCTCCAGATAACCTTGGCCCATTATCTGACGGTGGCGGCAATCCTGTTCACCCTTGGGGTGTTTGGCATCTTTCTTAACCGCAAGAACGTCATCATCATCTTGATGTCGATTGAATTGCTGCTGCTTGCGGTCAACATCAACCTGGTGGCGTTTTCGACCCAATTGGGCGATCTCGTCGGGCAAATCTTTGCCATGTTCGTTCTCACCGTTGCAGCGGCGGAAGCCGCGATCGGTCTTGCCATTCTCGTTGTCTATTTCCGTAACCGCGGTTCTATTGCGGTGGAAGACATCAACCGGCTCAAGGGTTAAAGGGTCACATGTATTCTGCGATTGTCTTCCTTCCCCTGCTTGCCGCGCTCATTGCCGGTCTGTTCGGCCGTTTAATCGGTGACCGTGCGAGCCAATGGGTGACCACCGGGGCGCTTTTGCTCTCGGCAATTCTTTCATGTATCGCCTTTGGCCGTGCCGTCGGGGGTGGCGAACCGGTTGATGTCGAGATCATGCGCTGGATCGTCTCCGGCGGTTTTGAGGTGTCCTGGGCGCTACGTTTCGACGCATTAGCGAGCGTCATGTGCCTAGTGGTGACGGTGGTGTCGGGTATGGTGCATGTCTATTCCTGGGGCTACATGGCCCATGACAAGTCGATCCCGCGCTTCTTCAGTTATCTCTCGCTGTTCACTTTCTTCATGTTGATGCTGGTGACGGCCAATAACTTCGTCCAGATGTTCTTTGGCTGGGAAGGGGTCGGGTTGGCGAGCTACCTGCTGATCGGCTTCTGGTACGATC
>JBLHLO010000211.1:0-4524 GCA_047621105.1 Alphaproteobacteria bacterium | reverse complement strand
CGGCCATATGTCTCAATGAGCTCATAGGGATCGATGACATTGCCAACGGATTTAGAAATCTTCTTACCTTCGTTGGTCCACCAGCCGTGGGCGAACACGCGTTTGGGTGGTTCGATCCCCGCCGCCAGTAGGAAAGCCGGCCAATAGACCGCATGGAAGCGTAGAATATCTTTACCCACCATATGAAGATTGGCGGGCCAAAACTTTGAAAATTCGTCACTTTTTGTATCTGGGTAGCCAACCGCCGTGAGGTAGTTGGTCAGGGCGTCGATCCACACATACATCACGTGACCAGGATCATCGGGGACCGGTACGCCCCAACTGAAGCTGGTGCGGGAGACGGACAGATCTAGTAACCCACCCCGCACGAAACTGAGCACTTCATTACGGCGGCTTTCAGGCGCAATAAAATCGGGATGGGCATCGTAAAAGGCCAGAAGCTTTTCGCCCCAGGCGGACAATCGGAAGAAATAGCTGGGTTCTTCCACCCATTCGACCTCTCCTCCCCCGGGTGCGATAAGTTTGTCGTTTTCGCCCTTGGTTAGTTCGGATTCGGTAAAGAACGCCTCATCGCGGACCGAATACCAGCCGGCATAAGTGCCGAGGTAAATTTCGTCCCGCTTCAGCAATTCTCGCCATAGGTGCTGGACAGCTTCCTTATGGCGCGTTTCCGTGGTGCGGATGAAGGCGTCGTTGGTGTAACCCATAGCCTTGGCAAGGTCATGGAAACGGGCAGAATTTTTATCAGCCAGTGCCAGGGGCGTGATGCCCGCTGCTTCAGCGGCTTGCTCAACTTTCTGGCCGTGTTCGTCGGTTCCGGTGAGGAAGAATACTTCGTGCCCGTCGAGTCGCATGAAGCGCGCCAATACGTCGCAAGCCAGCGTCGTGTAGGCGTGGCCGATATGGGGCACGTCATTGACGTAATAGATCGGCGTAGTGATGTAATACGGTTCGCCTGACATGTGTCCCTTCCCTGCCCTATAAATTACGCGGGCCCGCGTAGCGATTCGTCAGGTAGCAGTGCGCCCCAGAGCGAAGAATGCTTCTAGAAGTACCTGTTTACGATCAAGATTAAGGCGCGATGCGCGCCCGAACAGCCGAGTGATCTTTTCCCATACCTCCACCCATTGATCAAGATCGGCCCGTGCGATGAGACGGGCCGCGATCTCGTTCTCGCCGGGCATGATTTCCAAAGGTTCAATCCCGCGCGCGCGCGCTGTCACCAGCCGCATGAGCCAGCCGGTCAGAAGATCGGTAAAAACCTCATAGGCTTGGTAAGCGCCGGTGGCATCGCGGGTCCGGGCGATCGCATCAAGCGCCCCGTGCATGCGTGTAACGCCGGGCCGGGGGAGTTCCGAGAGCAGATGGACCAATTCTTCATAAAGGGCCAGCCCGCCAGCATCGGCAAGGGTCAGGGCTTGGCCGATCGATCCGTCACCAATGCGTGCCAAAGCGCGCGCTTCATCGGGGCCGAGATCGGGCCGATAGCGCGCAATTAGGCTTTCGACCCGGGCTTCTTCGAGCCGCTCAAGAGTGAGCCGGCGGCAGCGCGAGCGGATCGTCGGTAAAAGCCTTCCCGGGGCATGGCTGAGCAGCAATAAAATGGCTCGGTTGGGGGGTTCTTCCAGGGTCTTCAGCAGGGCATTAGCAGCGCTCGGGTTCATATCCTCGGCGCCATCGACGATCACCACGCGCCACCCCCCTTCGATGGCGGTGAGGGATAGGAACTCCCCTACCTTGCGCACGTCACCAATAACAATTTCACTGCGCCGCCGCCGCTTATTATCTTTGCTGTTGGCGCCCCGGCCGCCCTTGCCCTCATCCATGAAACCGCGCTCGACGGATAAGAGGTCGGCGTGGCCGCCCGCCGAAATCCGCCGAAAAGTTGGCGATTCGGGATCAAGGGCAAGGCTGCAACTTGGGGCTTCTTCTGGGGCAAACAAGGCGGGGCCTTGCGCCTCTGCTTGCGGGTTTGCTAATAAGTGGCGGGCAAAACGATAAGCAAGTGTCGCTTTGCCGATGCCTTTGGGACCGGTGATGAGCCAAGCGTGGTGAACCCGGCCACCGCTCGTCGCGGCGAGCAGTTCAGATTCGGCCCCTTCGTGACCTTCAAAATATGGATTTTCGCGCGGGCTCGGGACGCGCGGGTTTTGGTCTTCCGTCGTCATGTTTTGATACTCATGAGAGGCCGAGCCGTTCGCCAACAGCGGCGGCAATGCGGGCTGCCACTTTGTCGGTATCCATCGCGGCATCGATAATGACACAGCGGTCGGCTTCGGCTTCGGCAATGGCGATGAAACCGGCGCGCAGACGGTCGTGGAAGCTTCGGTCCATACGTTCGTAGCGGTCCTCGGCCCCATTGGCACCCTCTTGCCCGCGGCGGTGTGCCCGGGCCAGCCCGTCTTCTGGCGATATATCAAGGATGAGTGTCAAATCCGGTTTAAGTCCTTCGCTGACCCAGTCGTTAAGCGCGGTGATTCGTTCGACGCCAAGATTATGACCATAGCCTTGATAGGCGAGAGTGGAATCAGTGAAGCGATCACAAACGACCCAGGTGCCGGCAGCCAGCATCGGACGTATGAGCCGGGCCAAATGGTCGCTACGCGCGGCTGAATGCAGCAGCGCCTCGGTCATCGGAGTCCAGCGTCCGGGCTCACCTTCCACAAGCAAGCTACGGATCGCTTCAGCGCCAGGCGTACCCCCCGGTTCGCGGGTTTCACATACATCTATTCCCTTGGCGCGCAAGAATGCTGTAAGGCACGCCACCTGAGTTGATTTGCCCGCGCCCTCCCCGCCTTCGAGAGTGATGAACTTTCCTGGGTTGCCCGTGCTCGTCACCCGCCTTTGCCTAATTGCATCTATTTAGTTTTTGCGGCGCTTTTTTGGCTGCCCCACAGAAGATAGCTTATGGCGGTGGAAATCCGCCCCATGAATCGAAGTTGCTCAACTGTTTTGCCGGCCTTGAGTGGAATCTTGATCGGGGGCGTGTCAGGGACAGCGATAGTCAGGACAGCCAATTCTTTGCCTTGGGCAATGGGTGCGGCAATCGGGCTGGTGTAGGCGACGGTGATCTTGGCATTGCGGCGCGCCCGGCGCGGTAAGGTGATGGTGAGATCGTGGTCAATCACCAGGGGTACCGAAGCCTCTTTGCCGAGCCACACGGCTGCCGCCTCTACCGTGTCACCTTTGCGAAAAAGCGTATAATTGTTGAATTCGCGAAAGCCCCAATCCATCAGCCGCGCCGATTCTTGTGAACGTTCGCGCATTGACCCCATACCATTGAGCACCAAGATCAGCCGGCGATCCTTGCGCACCGCTGAAGCGGCCAGCCCAAAGCCTGCCGCCTCCGTATGTCCGGTCTTCAGCCCATCGGCACCAATCGCCATTCTGAGCAGCGGGTTACGGTTGGGCTGTCTGATGCCATGCCATTTAAAGCTCTTTTCGGCATAGATTTTATAGAGCTCAGGAAAATTCTTGATGGTGCGGAGCGAGAGGGTTGCAAGGTCACGCGCGCTCATGACATGGCCCTCGGCAGGCCAACCCGAAGCGTTGACGAAATGACTGTCATTGAGGCCCATTTCCTTGGCCTTCTGATTGGCCAATTCGGCGAAGGCATCTTCGTTTCCGGCCAGCCCCTCGGCGATGACGATCGATGCATCATTGCCTGACTGGACGATGATGCCACGCAATAGGTCGCCCACGGGGATGCGCTTGCCGACCTCGACAAACATTTTGGAACCACCCTTGCGCCAGGCCGTTTCGCTGACCAAAAATGTGTCTTTGAGCGATAAAGACCCTTGCTTGATTTTGTCAAAGGCCATGTAGACGGTCATCATCTTGCTCATAGACGATGGCGGCACCGGCACGGCACCGTTCTTGTTCAAGAGTACGGTGCCGGTGTCGGCGTCGATCATGTAGGCCTGTTTGGCGGTTGTTTCGATATCGGCGGCCTTGGCAGGCAAGGTCACGGCATCCAGTCCGGCACTCAAGAAGATACCCAGCAAGAAAATACCCAGAATGACGGGCAACGGGACAAGGGCGCATTTTTTGATCATTGGGGGACTAGGCTCTCTTGTTTTTACGGTGTGTTGGGCACCAGCTAGATTTAGGCAAAGTGAGGTGGTTTAGCGGTCAACAATGAGTTGTGAATTCGGATGTCCGGCGCGAATGACGCGTCCAAGCATGGCATCGGCGGCTTTCAAACTGCGTACGGGACCGATGCGGACCCGAAAATACGTCTGATTGCCAATCTGCAACTGGCTGACCCTGGTTGGTCCAAGGACCGCCAGCCGCGCCCGCAACCGATTGGCATTGTCAAAATCGCTGAAAGCCCCCGCCTGAATATACATACGGGTTTTTTCTACCGGGACCTGGATCACTTCGTTGGATGTTGATTGGAGAGCAGCTTGGCGATCCGTGTCCTTTGGGGCATTGGTTTTTGGAGCAGGTTTAGGTGCGGGAGCATTGAGCAGCGATTGGGTTACGGCGCCGCGTGGTGCCGCGGTGACCGGGGGGCGTTCTACA
>JBLHLO010000210.1:0-4592 GCA_047621105.1 Alphaproteobacteria bacterium | reverse complement strand
CGCGGTGTAAATTATTGATAAAATTGATCATAAAATAATATCGACGGGGCGGGGCGGACGCAAAACGGGGCCCCCACGATGGAGCCCCCGTTTGCTTAGGCCAGTTTAGGCCGGACAATGCGGTATCAATCCATGGTGATCGGCTTTTTTGTGTATTCAATGCCGAGGTAATGGGCCTTTTTCTTGTCGTAGAGAAGCTCGGCCACATCGTCGGCGTGGAACATCTTGATCAGCTGATCGACCTGGCCGAACATCGGCAACAGCACCTTGCGCTTCTGGGCGAGATCGAGGGCGATATCCATGTCTTTTTCCTGCCAGGTGAACTTGGTGTGGTCCCAGCGCTCCAACGTGCCGTTGTTGCCGGGGCATTTCATCAAGGTCTCGCGCATTTTCTGGCCGTCAATGCCGTAAGCCTTGGCCAACAGAATCACTTCGTAATTGGCGATGCTATGGGCCCAATGGAGCATGTTGTTGCAGGTCTTGCCGATTTCACCGGCGCCCAACTCGCCTAGATGCGGTGCGGCGCGGGAGTAGCATTCCAGCACCGGACGGGCCTTTTCATAATCTTTCTTGGCGCCGCCACAGGTCGACATCAGCGTGCCATCGCGCGCGCCGTCGAGGCCAAAGCACACCGGCGCGTCGATGACGCCGATGCCCTTTTTCTTGGCGATCTTGGCGCATTCATGGACCATGGACGGGTGGCTGGTGGCAGTAATAACGATGACCGCGCCCTTTTTGCCGTCCTTGGTGATGTCGGTGACCACCTGCTTGACCTGATGGTCGAAGCCAACCATGACGATGAAGACATCGCAGACCTTGGCCAGGGCCTTGAGCGTGGCGACCGGCGTGACGCCATGCTTCTTGACGGCATTCATGGCCTGCTTGCGCAAGTCAAAGCCGTGAACCTTGAAACGGCCGTCGCTTTTAGTGGCAACGTGGCGGGCCATTTCGCCGCCCATTTCGCCGAGCCCGACAAATCCGACATTTAGTGCCATTTGGTATTCTCCCCGATGTGTTGGGCGCGTTGATGCGCCGTTATGGAGGGCGCCGCGCCCAAAAATTGCTCGCTTTACCTAGCATGGCCGCGCCCGGACCCACCACCTGAAATCAACGATTCTTCTCCGGATTGCCTGCGTTGACGGCGCCCGGGTGCTCGGCTCTAATGGTCCAAACAACAAAAGGAGGGGCATATGGCCCGCGATTTCGAGGACCACTGCTGGCGCGACATCATCGATGATGAATTGGCCGAAATTTATAAGGCCTATACGCGTGACCTGTTCGTAGGGGAACGCCCGGCGGTATTGGCAATCGATCTTTATAAAAACGCCTATCGGGGCGGTGACAAGCCGGTGATCGAAGCCAATCGTGAGGTTGCAGGCTCATGCGGTGAAAATGCGTGGGCCGCGATACCGCCGACCCAAAAGGTCTTGGCTGCTGCCCGGGCTGCGGGCGTGCCGGTGATCTATTCGACCCGCTACGTCGATACCAATGGCGTGCGCTCGACAAATCGGACGACACGCAAGCAATTAGAGCCTGATTCATACGACATCATCGATGAGGTGGCGCCCGAGGATGGCGAATTGGTGATCTATAAGGAACGTGCCTCTGCCTTCTTCGGCACGCCGTTGATCGCGCATCTTAATAAGATGGGAATCGGGTCGATCATCGCGCTTGGTGAATCGACCTCGGGCTGCGTGCGTGCTTCCGTCGTTGACGCCTATTCACACGGTTTTCACACGGTGGTGGTGGAAGAATGCACGTTTGACCGCTCGATGCTGAGCCATAAGGTCAATCTGTTCGATCTACATCATAAATACGCCGATGTGATGCATGTGGAAGACGTGCTTGCGCATCTGGACGGTATGAAGAAGAACAGCGCCGCGGCAGAATAAGGCCGGATCAGTTCTTCCCGTAATCGCGCTTGGCCGCAGGGGCGGTTACGTAACCTTCTTCAATGTCACGGGCGAGGCGTGCGGGGTCGCGCTTGGCGGGATCGCCGTAACCGCCGCCACCTGCCGATTCTAAATAAAGATGGTCGCCAGCCTTGAGGTCGAAGCGCCCCGATGCCGGGGTTTCGCGCTCATCAGGCGTACCTGCCTTGATCACGAAGCGGCTGGCGCGACCGGGCTTGCCGCCATCGATCCCCTGGGGGGGGCATTTGGCACGGTCGTAGCGGCGGATCACCATGCCGTCTGCGAGCAGTTCATAAGCGCGCCGGAAGGAAAGCCCGCCCCGGAATTCCCCCGCACCGCCGGAATCAGGAACCAGTTCAAACGCCGTCACGCGGCACGGAAATTCTGATTCGAGGATTTCAATCGGCGTCACATGCAGGTTCGATAAATGCGTCGCCGTGCAGCTCGCGCCATCATGGCCGAAGCCGCCGCCATAGGCCGAGCCCAGGATTTCATATTGCAGGTTGGCCTGGCCGGCCCGCGCGGCCTGTCCCCAATTAATGCCGAGCGCACCGGAAGATCCTGCATTGGCTACCGCGCGTTCCGGCCTGAAATGGGCGAGGGCTTCCAAGATCACGTCGACCAGTTTCAAATTGGCCATCTGATAGCTCGATACCGGCGCCGGTGCCGTGGCATTGGTGATGGTGTCCGGCGCGTAAACGAAATCCACCAAATCACGACAGCCGTCGTTAAAAGCGATATCCGGGCCTAAGCAGCCGATCAGCGCATAAAAGCAGCACGCTTCCACCATGGAGGGCCTTAAGTTGATCGGCCCCTTGGCCTGTTTGTCCGAATCGGAGAAATCGAACTGGACCCGCCCGTTCTTGACCGTCACCGTCACCGCCATGCGGATCATGCGGTCGAGCTCAATACCGTCGCTATCCATGAAGCCTTCGGCACTGGCGGTGCCGGCGGGCAGGTTACCAATGGCACTGGCCAGTTCATCGGCGGCGCCTTTGAGGATGGCGGCGAACGCCCCGGTGACATTCGCGGGGCCGAAACGGGTGGCGAGTTCTTCCATGCGCGCCACCCCCATCTCGGTCGCAGCTACCTGGGCACCGATATCGCCGGCGACCAATTCCGGCTGGCGTGTATTGGCGAGGATCAAGCGTTCGATATCGGGGAGCATTTTGCCGCCCGATTTGAAGCGTATGGGGGGCAGCAAAAGCCCTTCGTGAAAGATTTCCGTTGCCGTGGCCGAGGTCGAGCCCGGCATGGTGCCGCCGATATCAGCCTTATGGGCGATGGAGCCGGAAAATCCGATGAGCTTTCCACCCGCGAAGATCGGCGCAATGAAACCCATGTCGGAAACATGGGGCAGGCCCGCGTCATAGGGATGGTTGGAGACGAAGACATCGCCCGGTGCGATATCTTGGCCATAGAGCGTCAGTACACGGGCGCAGAAATGGCGATAGACGGTGCCGTGGAAAAACATCGGCGGGGCGGTGATCAACCGTCCTTCGGCATCAAGGATGACGCAGGAGAAATCGCGCGATTCTCGGATGATGGTCGAATAGCCGGAACGGTAGAAATGGTAATGCATTTCATCGACCAATCCGGCGACCTTGTTGCGCAGCACCTCGATGGTTACGGCATCGATCATCATGCGTCCCCCGTGTAGGTCAGGATCAGATTACCATGGGCATCCACGGCCCCGTCCCAGCCGGGGGGGATCAACGTGGTTGCGTCCATTTGTTCGATAATCGCCGGGCCGGGCAGGGCGGCCCCACGGGTCAGGCGGTCGCGCTCATAGACTGGCACGTTGGTCCCCGTCAGCCCATCAAACCAGACCGCGCGTTGGGTTTTGAGCGCCGTTTTGATATCGGGCGTGTCTTTGGGTGTGGGTAATTCGCGGGCGGTTACCTTAGGCACGGTGACACGGGCGCGGAGGCGGTAGCTCACCACCTCAACTGGCTTTCGCGCCGCCGCATGGCCGTGAATTTTAGCATGCAGCGCATCGAATCGTTCGCGCGCCGCTTTGAGCCCGGCCCCATCGAGGGCACCTAACCCATCGAGCCCAACGCGCAATTCATACCCCTGGCCGGTGTAGCGCAGATCCATTTCACGGCCGAGTTCGGCTTTTGCGTCACCCAATCCTTCGGCGGCGAGGTCGGCCTGCGCGCGCGCCTCTAATTCGCCAAACAACGCCTCGGCATGGGCGGGGTCCAACTGGTCAAGCGGCCTCAATTCAGAGCGGATGTAATCATGCACCACGTCAGAACATAAAAGTCCAAGGGCCGAGAATGCGCCCGGACGCGGCGGCACCAGGATGCGGGTGATGCCGAGTTCTTCCGCCACGGCCGCCGCATGAACGGCCCCTGCGCCGCCAAACGGCAGCAGGGTAAAGGCGCGCGGTTCCAGCCCGCGTTTGGCGGCAAACACGCGCACTTCGTCGGCCATGCGTTCGTCGACGATGCGCCGAATACCGGCGGCGGCTTGGCGGACCGAGAGGTTGAGCGGTCCGGCAATGTGTTTTTGCAAGGCGCGTTCGGCGGCGGCGATGTTCAGGGTTTGCGCGCCGCCCAAAAAGTAATCGGGATTGAGAAAGCCACAGGTGATATCGGCGTCGGTCACCGTGGGATGATCGCCGCCGCGCCCGTAGCACGCGGGGCCGGGGGCCGCCCCGGCACTTTCCGGCCC
>JBLHLO010000209.1:0-4630 GCA_047621105.1 Alphaproteobacteria bacterium | reverse complement strand
GCGAGATCCTGGTCTCTGGCCTGCGCGAATTTCTAGCCGGCATTAATGTCAGCATGCCGGTCAGTCGGCTCGCAAAATGGAAAACCGTTCTACAAATGATCGCCATCGGCATGCTGCTCTGGGGCGAAGCGGGGGCCCCCTTCGTGCCGACCATTCTAATCGGGACTTGGACCTTATGGATTGCGGCCATCCTGACCCTGGTCACCGGCCACGACTACCTGAGGGCAGGGCTCAAGCACATGACCGGCGACGGGCCGGACAGTGGCATAGAATGAAGGTGCTCTATTTTGCCTGGCTCAAGACCCGCACCGGTTGTGCGGAGGAAGACCTCACCCCACCGGCTGAGGTCACCACGGTTGGTGCATTTCTCACCTGGCTGGCGACGCAAAGCCCGGGACATGCCGAAGCCCTCAAAAACCCGCGCCTGGTGCGCGTTGCGGTTAATCAGGCCTTCGCCCAAGCCGATACGCCGATCACATCCGGCGATGAAATCGCCCTGTTTCCACCCGTCACCGGCGGTACGATAGGAACGCAGCCATGATCCGGGTGCAATCCGAAGATTTTAACATCGGCACCGAACTCGACGCCTTGACCGCAGGCCGCACGGATATCGGCGGCCTAGCGTCCTTCGTCGGCCTGGTGCGCGATTTTGTTGCACCTGATGCTGCGGGGGGTACGACGGCCGTGAGCGCCATGACGCTCGAACATTATCCGGGCATGACCGAAAAAATGCTGACCGAGATCGAGGGCGAAGCCAATCGCCGCTGGCCTCTCCAAGCAAGCCTGGTCATTCACCGCTATGGAACACTTCAGGCTGGCGAACGGATCGTGCTGGTCGCCTGCGCCGCCGCTCACCGCGAAGACGCGCTCCAGGCCTGTTCATTCCTGATCGATTGGCTCAAAACCAAGGCGCCGTTCTGGAAATGCGAAGACACCGAAGATGGCTCTCGCTGGGTCGCGGCAAAAGAGTCCGACGACGCATTGGCGGCGCGTTGGGACGAGGGCTAACCGCCCCACACCTATTATCTACAATGTTGAAGAGAAAGCGGTTCAGGCGGCCGAGGACTTAGCCGCACCTGAATTACGTACCAACGCGTCATAATCTTCAATCAGCGCCTTGGTCACGTCACCAACCGTGAACGTGTATTTATCAATTATGCCCACCGGCGTCACTTCCGCTGCAGTCCCAGTCAAAAACACTTCCTGGGTCTGGGCTAATTCATCCAATTCAATCTGCCGCTCGATCACCTCGATCCCGCGCGCCTTGGCCAGACCAATCACCGTACGCCGGGTAATGCCATCGAGGAAGCAATCAGGCACCGGCGTATGCAGCTTGCCGTTCTGCACCAGAAATATATTGGCCCCGGTGGCTTCAGCGATCAGACCTCGGTAATCAAGCATCAGCGCATCATGGCAGCCCACCGCTTCGGCCTCGTGCTTGCTCATGGTGCAGATCATGTAGAGCCCTGCCGCCTTAGCCGTGGTCGGCGCGGTATCGGGCGCCGGACGGCGCCACCTGGAGAGCGCCAGCTTGATGCCCTTCAGGCGCGCTTCGGGATTGAAATAGGACGGCCATTCCCAAGCGGCGATGGCGATATGGATCTGGGTCTGCTGGGCGCTGACGGCCATCATTTCTGAGCCTCGCCAAGCCACCGGACGAACATAGGCGTCACTAAGACCCTGCGTTTCGACAACCTGCTTGCAGGCCGCGTCGATCTCCTCGACGGTGTAAGGGATGGCAAAGCCCAAAGCCTTGGCCGAATTGAACAATCGTTCGGTGTGCTGGCGCAGATGAAAAATCGTGCCACCGTAGACGCGCTCGCCCTCGAACACGCAAGAGGCATAGTGCAATCCGTGACTGAGCACATGAAGGCGCGCATCGCGCCACGGCACCAATGCGCCGTTATACCAGATCACCCCGTCGCGATCATCGAACGGTAGAAGCGACATGTTCCAAGTCTTTCAAAGAGTTACAGCCCCCTGTAAAGGACGTTGCGTTGACTAACATTTGCGATCATATATGTCAATGTGGCTGACCTTAAACCTGGTTTCAATCCCCTGTTCCTGCGCGAGGAAGATTTGCGCGAGGGCATGGAGCTTCTGTTCTTCGCTTACCGCGATTTCGTTGAAGAGGCCGACCAGGTGTTGAACCGCTGCGGCCTCGGCCGGGCCCACCACCGAGCACTTTATTTCATCGGCCGCCATCCGGGTATTTCCGTATCCGAGCTTCTGAAACTCCTACGGGTCACCAAACAGTCGCTTTCCCGGGTCCTCGGTGACCTCACCAGCCAAAATTTCATTACACAAGCACCGGGGCTACGCGACCGCCGCCGGCGTCTTTTAACCCTCACCCCCAAGGGTGTCGAAATTGAGCGCGAGGTGACCGAACGGCAGCGCGCCCTACTCGCCCGCGCCTATCGCCAGGCAGGCGCGGAAGCCGTCAGCGGTTTTCGGAAAGTTCTGACCGGGCTCATCGGCGGCGATGAACGGCAGCGTTTCACCCCTGATTCCACTGTACCCACCCGCGCCGAACCGGTTTCCGGCGGCCGCTGAGGATAGGTCTTGAGCCAAGCTAACTCCCAAAACGGATCGGGCAACACCATCGGCGCAGATATGGCCGCAGATATGGCCAAGGATATGGCGCATGTGTTGGTGGTCGATGACGACCGGCGTCTCCGTGAATTGCTATCACGCTATCTCGCCGAAAACGGGTTTCGCGTGACGACGGCGGAAAATGCCGCCGACGCGCGGGCGCGGCTCAAAGGCCTTGATTTCGATCTTCTGATCGTCGACGTCATGATGCCAGGCGAAAGCGGGCTCGACCTGACCGCCGCCTTGCGGGCCAAGAGCGCGGTGCCGATTTTAATGCTGACCGCCATGGGCGAAGCGGACGATCGTATTGCCGGTCTTGAGTCTGGCGCGGACGACTACCTAGCCAAGCCATTCGAGCCACGTGAATTAGTGCTGCGCATACGCCGCATTCTTGATCGTACGCGTAAAAGCATCACCGATAGCAAGACCGTCACATTCGGCGATTGCATCTTCGACATCCCCAGTGAACGCCTGACACGCAATAGCCAAACGGTGCACCTCACCACCACGGAAGCAAGTTTGCTTTCATCGCTGGCACGCCATGCGGGCGAAACCCTCAGTCGCGAAGAACTTGGCCGGATCAGCGGCGAGGTCGGCACCGACCGTGCCATCGATGTCCAGGTGACTCGCCTCAGGCGCAAGATCGAAGCCGATCCCAAATTGCCACGCTATATCTGCACCGTGCGCGGCAGCGGGTACGTGCTCAGGCTCGATTGAGGCAGCAAGGGATGGCACTGCTCAGCGAGAAACTCCGTGAACGAATACATATCGGCGCTTTTCTGAAAGGGCTGTTACCGAAGACACTGCTTGGCCGATCCCTGCTGATCATCGTGTCACCATTGATTCTGTTGCAAATATTCTCTGCTTGGGTGTTTTTTGAACGTCACTGGGACACGGTCGCCATTCGGCTGGCGCGCGGGCTTGCGGGCGAAGTCGCGGCAACCATTGACCTGATGCGCCAGAATCCAACACCAGATGGCCGCCAAGTCGCCTTTCAGTTCGCTTTCAACCACTACAATATAAAAATGGAATTCCGCGAAGGCGCCATCTTCAAAAACGTGCCCGAGGCCAATAGTGGACGCCTTGAACGTGTGCTGCGCGAAGCACTTGCCGATCGCATGAAGCGCCCCATACACATCGATGACAATCCGGAACGCGATGTGTTGATCAACATACAGCTATCTAATGGCGTACTGCATATTGTTGCGCCAAAAAAACGTTTGTTCACATCCACCACCTATTTATTCGTGGCACTGATGGCCGGCAGTTCGGCCATCTTGTTTGCCGTTGCCATGATGTTTATGCGTAATCAGGTGCGCCCCATCCGCCGCCTTGCCGCCGCAGCTGACGCACTCGGCAAAGGCCGGGAAGTGGCATCGTTCCGACTCCAGGGTGCGGCAGAAGTGCGCCAAGCCGCCACTGCCTTCAACCTGATGCGCAACCGCCTGCAACGGCAAATGTCTCAACGCACTGAAATGCTGGCCGGCGTCAGCCACGACCTTCGTACGCCCTTGACCCGCATGAAACTACAGATTGCCATGCTCGGCGAGCATCCGGGCGTCGCCGATTTAAAGGACGATGTCTCAGAAATGGAGCGCATGGTGGAAGGCTATCTCGCCTTTGCCCGGGGCGAAGGTGCTGAACCGCTTGAACGCGTGAACCTCCGCACGATCATCGACGATGTGGCCAACGCCGCCCGGCGACAGGGGGCCGAGGTTGGTATGGTGGCCGAAGGGGCACTGAGCCTCCCGGTGCGCAAAGAAGCGATACGCCGCTGCGTCTCCAACCTGGTCAACAATGCTGTGCGCCACGGTACCCACGTCCAGGTTTCGGCGACCCGCCAGTCGACGGCGGTGGAAATTTGCATCGATGATGATGGCCCTGGCATCCCTGCCGAACTCCGCGAAAGCGTATTCCGGCCCTTTCACCGGCTTGACCAATCGCGCAATGCCGAAACCGGTGGTGTCGGCCTTGGCCTAACCATTGCCCGCGATGTTGTACACGGCCATGGCGGCGAAATTTTCCTGGAAGAAAGTCC
>JBLHLO010000208.1:0-4665 GCA_047621105.1 Alphaproteobacteria bacterium | reverse complement strand
CGATCTATCACCCGGCCTTCCTGCTGCGTTCCCCCGCCCAGAAACGCGCCGCATGGACTGATTTGCTCGAGATTCGCCGAAAGCTCGACAGCAAAACGGCAAGCAATCCTTAAGATTCCCCCCCTATCCTTGCCGGACCCTTGCGGGCACACAGGCATCGGGCTAGAAAAGATTAATGAATTCCACACAAGCTGACGATATGAACCGGTTTCTGCGGCCCGCACTGGGCCGCGTATTGCTTGTCGGCACAGTGCTTGTCGGCGCCGTGCTGATCGCCCTTTCCGCCCCCGTTGTTGCGGCAGAAAGGACCACCGCCGCCCTGCCTGCCGCCGGGATCATCCACCCAAGCGTTACCGAATTGCGCCTGCCGGAAATTATCCAACCTATTGATGTGGCGCGTTATGGCGAGATTTTTCGGCTCCAGGAAAAAGGCGCATGGGCCCCCGCCGACCGGCTCATCCGCAAGATCAAAGACCGGTTGCTGATGGGGCATGTGCTGGCTCAACGCTATCTGCATCCGACCCATTACCGTTCCCGCTTTTCGGAACTGAGCGCTTGGCTCGAACATTACGCCGACCACCCCGATGCCCGGCGCATTTACTATCTCGCGATCAGACGTAAACCCAAAGACGCCAAGGCACCACGCGGCCCCAAAGCGCGCTTTAAAGTGTCATCGGCGAATATCGAGCCACGCCAATCGCGAACGACCCATCGCGTCCGCCGCGGTGAACGCGATGCCCTGCGCCATGTCTCCCGCCTGGTCCAGCGCGAACGGCTGAGCGCGGCGGCCCGCTATCTCAATCAAGCATCGGTGATCAAGCGCATCGGCCGCAGCGGCATTGACCGGGCTCAGGCCCGCATCGCCGCCGGTTGGTTCCGCCGCGGCAAACCGGATCGCGCCTATGAGCTGGCTGCCGCCGCGGCCCGGCGTTCGGGGTCGCAGGCCCCAGGCGCACTGTGGTGGGCAGGCCTTGCCGCCTTTCAGCTCGGCCAATATGACGATGCCATCCATCATTTCGAAAACCTGAGCCAGGTCCCCAGCCTCACCGGCCGTGATCAGGCGCGCGCCCTTTTCTGGGCCGGTCGTGCGGCCCTCAAGGGTGGGCAGGCGCGTCGGGTAGGGCCATTTTTCGACCGCGCCGCAAAATTCGACCGCACCTTCTATGGCCAGATCGCTGCCCGTATCCGGGCAGATGGCCCGCGCTTCGACTGGACGCCGCCCAATATCAGTGCCGATGACATCGCCGCCTTCGCCAAACTCAAGGCAGGCCGTCGCACACTTGCCCTGATTCAGATCGGGGAAGAAGGTCGCGCCGAGACCGAGTTGCGAACCCTGCGGCTCGGCGCACCGCCCCATTTGCTGCGCACGGTCATCGCCATGGGCGATGCCGCCGATATGCCCGGCACCAGCTTGCGTGCCAGCCGTGTCTTATTACGGGCCAAGGGTGAACGCATCGACGCCGGGCTCTATCCCATCCCTCATTGGGTGCCCGAAAACGGTTTTCAAATCGACCGGGCATTGGTTTATGGCTTTGCCCGCCAGGAATCGGGCTTCAATCTGCGGGCCCGTTCACGGTCGGGCGCGCGCGGGTTGCTGCAACTCATGCCCGCCACCGCACGCTATATGGCCGAAAGCCGCCGCAGCTTCCGTGGCCGCAATCGCGCACAGCTGTTTAATCCGGGGCTCAACCTCAGGCTTGGGCAGAAGTACCTCAACTATCTACTGTCCGGCGATGTGGTCTCGGGCAATCTGGTGCTGATGGTCGCCGCCTATAACGGTGGACCCGGCAATCTCGCCAAATGGCAACGCCAGGTCAGCCATGGCTCAGACCCGCTCATCTTTATCGAAACGATCCCGGTGCGCGAAACCCGCCTGTTCGTCCAACGGGTGTTGGAAAATATCTGGGTATACCGCGCCCGCCTTGGCCAGCAGACGCCGTCGCTGGAAGCCCTTGCGGGCGGACGCTGGCCTAACTACGTTAGCCTTGATGGGGCACGCTTCGGTATCGCCGAGGAACGCCCTTAATCCATTGCAATTATTAGGTCTGTCATGCCCGGCATAGACGAAACGCGCGTCTTCCTTCCCGTCAATATCGCAATCTTGACGGTTTCCGATACCCGCACCGAAGCCAATGATGATTCGGGCAAGACGTTGATTGAACGCCTGGAAGGGGCCGGTCACAAGCTCGCCGCGCGCCGCGTGATCAAGGATGAAACCGGGCTGATCCAGGAACAGGTCCGCGCCTGGGCAGCGGACCCAGAGATCGATGTGATCATCACCAATGGCGGCACCGGCGTTACCGGACGTGACGTGACGCCGGAAGCGCTCAAGCCGCTTTTTGAAAAAGAGATCGAAGGCTTCGGCGAATTATTCCGCATGATTTCGTACCAGAAGGTCGGCACCTCCACCATGCAATCACGCGCCGTGGGTGGCTTGGCTCAGGGCACGTATATCTTTGCGTTGCCGGGCTCACCATCAGCCTGCCGCGATGGCTGGGATGAGATTTTGAAATTCCAACTCGATTCGCGCCACGGTCCTTGCAACCTGGTCGAGCTGATGCCCCGGCTGATGGAAAAATGACCCTGCCTTCCGGTTTCTGCTTAGGTGTTCCCCGGCCCGGCACCCCGTTCACGGGTCAGTAAGGCCCGAATCTCCGAAAGTTCCTGACGTACCGCGCCCAGTTCCTTGTGCAAGTGGTCTTGTTCATCGGCATGGGCTTCTTCTATGGCGACCTTTTCTTCATGGTGATCGACTTCGGCCTGTTCCTGCATCGCCGAAACGATGATGGCGATAAACAGGTTCAGCATGGTGAAGGTGGCGATCAAAATGAACGGCACGAAGAAGGCCCAGGCATAGGGATAGGTCTTCATCACCGGACGCACGATCCCCATGGACCAGCTTTCCAGGGTCATGATCTGGAACAGCGAATACATCGATTCCCCGACGGTGCCGAACCATTCGTTGAAGGCCCCCCCGAAGAGGTTGGTCGCGATCACCGCAAAGACATAGAAGATCAGGATCAAGATAGCGGCGATGGTGCTGATGCCCGGCACCGCACGCAGCAATGATTCGATCACCTGACGCATTTTCGGAATGACCGACAACAAACGCAACACGCGCAAAATGCGTAAAGCCCGCAATACCGAGAACGGCCCGGCCGACGGCACCAGGGCGATAGCGACCACTATAAAATCAAAGATATTCCAGCCATTTTTGAAAAAGCTGAAACTGCGCCCAATAAGCTTAGCCGAAATTTCAGCAACAAAGACGGCAAGCACTATCACATCGAGGACATGCAACGCACCCCCCGCATGAGCCCGCACCGTGGGTGAGGTCTCAAGCCCGAGGGTCACCGCGTTGAGGATGATCAACGCCATGATAGCGCGCTGGACGCGCGCGCCTTCAATGAAGACCGTCAATCGTTGCCGCCAATGAGGGGCGACGTACGCCGTTGCCGTCATAAATCCTGATCCTTAGAAACTGAGACCCACGCAAGTCATCTCATCAGGAAGTAGCAAACCGGGCGCCGTTGCGCCATCGGAATTTTTACGATTGGCGAAACCGATCATAAGCCGCCGTATCATCAATATCTTCCAACACATCCAGCGGCGGCGCTTCCGCGCCCGCAGGCAAGCCTGCGCGGGTATCAGCCAGGGCATGCGGCCCCGACCAGCGGACATCACTGAACAACCGGCGGGTGAGCGCGCGAGCCCCATAACGCCGGCGCGCCAGGCCGACCAACCAATAACCGCCATCGGCGGCCGGGCCGAACACCGCCTCATGACGGGAAAGCGCCTCGAAGGCCGCCGCCACATGATGGGCGCGAATACTCGGAATGTCGGAACCAATCAGCACCACCGGCCCCGGCGGCAGTTGTTCAAACAGGCGGCCCATGCGCGTGCCTAGATCCCCCTGGCCTTGTTTGAGGCGTGCTATGCCACGCGGCCAGAAACGCGCCCGCCCGGCGAAGGCGTCAGGGGTCACCGCCAGCACCGTGCGCCAGCGGTGGTTGGCGCCCAAGTGCCGGATCAATGCGCGGCTGGTTGCGATATAAAAACGCTGGGCGAGCCCGTCGCCGATACCACGGGCGAGACGGCGCTTGATGGCGCCCGATTGCGGCGCGCGGAGAAAGATGATCAGGGTCGCGCGGTGGCGCACGCTCAGCGCCCGTAAAGGCGCGCGATCATCGGTGTGGGCAGACCCATAAAATAAAGGCTCAGGCATGAAAGGTTACGCAGCGGACGAGCAAGCCAGCCCCCCTTGCGATAGCGCTCGGCCGAGGTAACCGCCGCGACCTCAAACAGACGCAAACGGTCACCGCCAATGCGGCACACCAAGTCCACATCTTCCATCAACGGATCAGGTTTGAAACCGCCAAGCGCACGATAGAAATCGCGTGAAATCATTAATCCCTGATCGCCATAGGGCAGCGCGAGGGCGCGCGACCGCCAAGCGACAATCGCTTCAAGAATGCGCGCCGGACGTGCCGCATCGTCGAGGACAAAACGGAACGCCGCCGCCTTGCCCCGGTTGTCGGAATTATTGGCATGACCGGACGCGGCGCAGAGCCAGGATTCAGTCAGGCGCGTATCGGCATGCAGAAACAGCAGCCAATCGCCATTGGCGGCATCGGCACCGGCAGCGAGCTGTGACCCACGGCCCTT
>JBLHLO010000207.1:0-4674 GCA_047621105.1 Alphaproteobacteria bacterium | reverse complement strand
ATCTCTTTCAATATGCGGTCGTAAAGGTCGGGTGGTGGCAATCTATCCTTGTGGGCGGCAAAATAATCCCGCAAATGACGTTCGACCGCCCCCCCCAAGTTTTCCCCTTCGTGGGTTTCAGGTGAACCGTCCTGATCCCCCGGAACCTCAGCCAATTCTGCCTCGATCACATCAAGGCCAATCACTTCCTGAGAATACAATGCCAATAGACGCTGCACGAGATTTTCAAGTTCGCGCACATTGCCGGGCCAGCGATATTCAGTAAGTCGCGCCATCGCCGCTTCATCGACACGCTTCCCGGGGAGGCCTTTCGATTGCGCTTCATTCAGGAAATGGCGAACCAACAGGGGCACATCTTCAGTGCGTTCGCGCAATGGCGGCAAACGAATCGGCACTACGTTAAGACGATAGAACAGATCCTCACGGAATAGGCCCTGGGACACTAGACGCCGTAGGTTGTGATGTGTCGCGGCAATGATGCGAACATTCGTGCGGGTAGGGCTCCGCCCACCAACTGTCGTGTACTCGCCTTCTTGCAAGACACGCAGTAGCCGGGTCTGCGCCTCGAGCGGCATGTCGCCGATCTCATCTAGAAAGAGGGTGCCTCCCTCTGCCTGTTCGAAGCGCCCATGATGACGTTGAGCCGCCCCCGTGAAAGACCCGCGCTCATGGCCGAACAATTCACTTTCAATCAATTCACGGGGGATTGCCGCCATGTTGATGGCGACGAAAGGCCTCGACCGGCGCGCACCGTAATCATGCAATGCACGCGCCACCAATTCCTTACCGGTCCCCGATTCACCGGTGATCATCACCGTCAGGTCCGTGCCGATCAGCCGCGCCAGAGTACGGTAAATCTCTTGCATGGCCTGGGACCGGCCAATGAGGGGGAGTTGCTCTTCATCAGCATCTGCCGATTTCGCCTCGTCCGACGCTGGCCCGGGCTGGGAAAAAGCTTTCTTGACCACCCCCAACATTTCGTTGAGGTCGAACGGCTTGGGCAAATATTCAAAGGCCCCGCGCTGGGTTGCCTTGACGGCAGTTAACAAAGTGTTCTGCGCACTCATGACGATAATGCGGAGACCGGGCCTGATCTTGCGGATACGCGGCAAAAGATCGAGACCGTTTTCATCAGGCAGCACCACGTCGGTAATGACCAAATCCCCTTCCCCATTAGACACCCAACTCCATAGGGTCGCCGCATTCGACGTTGCCCGCACCGCATAGCCGCTGCGCGTCAGTGCCTGGCTCACCACGGTGCGAATCGCACTGTCGTCGTCGGCGACGAGCACCGTCATTTCAGCCATTACTTTTCTCCATTTCCTGATCAATGGGCCCCTGATAGACCGGCAGGTACACCCTAAACGCGGTATGATTTGGCTCACTTGTAAATTCGATGATACCACCGTGATCGTCGACAAGCTTGGCGACCAGCGGCAGGCCAAGACCGGTGCCCCCCGCTTTGGTCGTGACAAACGGATCGAAAAGATGCTGGTGCAAGTCTTCGGGAATGCCTTCGCCATTATCTTCTACCGTCACCACCAGCGGCAGATGGGTGCGTTTGGTCGATCCAGGCTGAGTCAGCCGGAGACCAAGTTGATAGCCGGTCGACAATGTCACCTCACCGCCGTGCCGCGGCGCTGCTTCAGCCGCGTTCTTGACCAGGTTTAAAAACACCTGGATCAACTGGTCACGGTCTGCCGCCACCGGTGGCAACGACGGGTCGTAGTGTTCCTTGAATTTAATGTGCCGGGCGAAACCCGATTGGGCCAGTTCCCGCACATGGCCGAGGACCTGATGAATGTTAACCGCATCGCGTGCAATGAAGGGGTGATCTGAAAACACATCCATGCGATCAACCAGGGCGCAAATACGGTCGGTTTCATCACAAATCAGGCGTGTCAATTTACGGTCTTCGGCACTGACACCGGGTTCTAGCAGCTGGGCAGCGCCGCGGATGCCCGACAACGGATTTTTGACTTCATGAGCCAGCAATGCCGCCATGCCGATCACTGAACGAACGCCATTACGGCTGTTCATTTGACGCGTCATCTTGGAGGCGATGGAGCGATCATGGAACGACACCACCACAGTTCCGGAAACACTGGCCATCGGGGCAACCTGGATGGTGACCAAACGCGCGCCGATGCGCGGCGTTTCCAGGGTGACCCCGTATTCAGAAAGACTCGCGCCTTGAACACAAACTTGGTCAATCATGTTGAACACCGGACTATCGGCAGGGATCAAATCCTTGAGGAGGCGGGCGCATAACCAGGATTGGCTCGCGTCAAAAAATTGTTCAGTGGCTAAATTGACAAAATTTATGACCCCCTCCTCACTCACCACCAGCACCGGATCCGCCAGCGAGTTAAGTACGCTCTCGAACCAATCTTCGACGCCACCGGATGATTTCACAAGCTTGAGGGTCATGCTGCTACCACCTCCGGTTGGAAATCTGCTTCGGCCGTATCGAAAAAGCTGCGCGTCAGCGCCATTACCCGTGCGGGGTCATTCTCACGGTTGACGGCAGCACGAAAACCCGCCGCATGTTTGAGACCCGCCGCATACCAACCAAGGTGCTTGCGCGCCATGCGCAAGCCCCGGGAGATGCCGTGGTGCGACAGCATGTCTTCATAATGGGTGCAGGCAATGTGGCCACGTTCGGCGATCGAAGGCGCTGACAGACTTATCCCGGTCCGCAAATATTCGGCGACCTGGGCCAGGAACCACGGCCGGCCATAAGCCCCTCGCCCGATCATCACGCCGTCGGCACCCGAGGCCGTCATTGCGGTGCGCGCTGCCTCAAATGTCGTGATATCGCCGTTGACGATCACCGGGATGGTGACTGATTCCTTGACTCGTCCGACGCGGGACCAATCAGCTTGGCCTTCATAGAACTGACAACGGGTGCGGCCATGCACGGTGATCATTTGCACGCCCGCATCCTCGGCAATGCGGGCAATCTCGGGGGCATTGAAACTGGCATCATCCCAGCCAAGCCGCATCTTCAGCGTCACCGGCAGGGTCACCGCCTTAACGGCAGCAGTTAGGATACGCCCGACCAGAACCGGATCACGCATCAAGGCTGAACCAGCCTGCTTGCTCACCACCTTCTTGACCGGGCAGCCCATGTTGATATCGATAATAGCCGCCCCGCGATCAGCGTTAAGCTTTGCTGCTTCTGCCACCACATCGGGCTCACAACCGGCGAGCTGCACCGCCATCGGGAATTCCTCGGCCTCGGTCTGGCCCATCTTCAGGGATTGGCGGGTTTCGCGCACCATCGCCTGGCTGGCAATCATTTCCGATACGACGAGCCCGGCCCCCGCGCGCTTTACCAGGCGACGGAATGGTAGGTCGGTGACCCCGGACATGGGGGCAAGAATGACCGGGATCTCAAGACGGACCGGCCCAATGTTAATGGCCATTTTTTATGCAGAACCAATTAGTGGCTAAATCACAGGCAAGATAGCTGCGAGGGACAAGCCAAGCAAGAAAAAGCCACAGGCATTCTTTGCGGAAACCCGTACGGAAATCCTTTACGGGAGCCGGCTTCGCAATCGGCGCCAACGTTCAAATGCAATGACCGCCCAAATAGCTTCCAGCACTGCGAACGGCCAGGCACCAACCAGAAAGCCGTATGCCGACGCCAGCACGCAGGCCACCGCAAAGGCCAGCACATACCAAGGGCTCCGGTGCTCAAGGGCATAAAACAGCAGCATCGCCGCGACTGCGACAAATCCAAATAGGGTAATACGGTCCATGCTGTCTCCCCTTAGGGGGCTTCACTTATTGGAGCTTTAGCGGCCAGCGATGATGACGTCCGTGACGAATTTGACCCCGGGATAAGCCAGCGTCAGAAATAGATAAGCTACCAGCAACGCCCGCGCCGCGCGCCGTCCGGCGAGGCCGCTTGCACGCTCAATCGCAATCAACACGACGATCACCGCGAAGGCGACAAGGGCAAAAACGGTCTTATGGTTGATCGCCATCAAGCGGCTTGTTTCCAGATATTCAATCACCATGCCGCTGACCAAACCGAGCCCCAACACCGCAGCTGCCAGGCTCATCAGCACGCGCTGCAGGTTCTCAGCTTCGGCAATCGCCGGCAAAAGCCCGGTCAAACGTGTAGGCCGCCGGGCTTTTAAAGCCCGTTCTTGAATGAACACAGCACCACCGGCAACTGCTGCCAGGGTAAACAGGGCGTAGGTGCTCACCGACACGACGATATGCAAACCTAGCCAAGCTGTCGTCGCACTTCCCGTCTGAGCCTGCCCTAATGCCTGTGCCCAGATTGTTGCGATCACGCCAAGGATCAATAAATAGGGCGCCAACATCGGCGCCAACCGAGCCAAGGCGGGACATTTGAGGGTGCCTAAGCCGAAAAATGCCAGCGTCACGATAATCGTCAACCAAAGTGCGGGGGCAAACCCAACGCGCCAGCCCGCATCAAAATCCACCCAGACCACGGCCCCTGTTCCAGCTAGCGCCACCAGCAGCACCAACCATAAGCGGGCGGGCTGAGCCGGAGCCACGGATGACGTGGTAAAGGCAACCGCAACAAAGGCGGTAAGTGCCGCCAGGGCGGCAAGATTGAGGATCAACATCTGCATTGCTCCAGTATACCACCGAAGGGGCATGCTAAGGCCATCGTTTGATAGGGCCTACCTCGCT
>JBLHLO010000206.1:0-4678 GCA_047621105.1 Alphaproteobacteria bacterium | reverse complement strand
TCCCTATTGGTTCCCGATTTAAGGGCCGCAGTCTAATCGCAGGCCCCGCCCCCCACAAGTAAGTGCCAAGACCTTGCAGCGCCTTATCAGGGGCCGTATATTAGGCGCTTCTCATAATGACAATGCGCCCGCGGGCGCCACCGCGAGAGGTTCCCATGCGGCTTAAAACCATTGATGCCGATGCCCATGTCATCGAACAGCCTTACACTTGGTCATTCATGGACGAGGCCGATAAATCCTTCACGCCGATGATCGTCAATTATACCTCCGGTCAGGCACATTATGGCTCCCAGGGGAACCTGATGAAGGAATACTGGGTGGTGGACGGGCGTATCCAGATCAAGGAATCCAACCTCGGCCTCGAAAACACCACGTCCGAAACCCGGGAAATGCGCGACATCGATGCCCGGCTCAAGCATATGGATGAGTTGGAAATTGATATCCAGGTTCTCTACCCCACCTTATTTCTGCGCCCGTTGACGGAAAAAGTCCGGGCCGAATATGCGCTGACCAAATCCTACAACCGTTGGCTCGCGGAAATTTGGAAGAACAGCGCCGCACGCCTGCCCTGGGTGGTGTTGCCGCCCTTGTATTCACCTCCCCATGTGGTGCGCGCGGAATTGGAATGGGCCAAGGACAATGGCGCCTGTGGCATCTTTATGCGCGGCCACGAATGCGACCGCCGTTTAACCGATCCCTATTTCTACCCGCTTTATGAGGCGGCGGAAGAACTAGATCTAATGATCGGCATTCATTCCGGCAATGGCGCCTTCCAAACCCATGATTTCTTTAGCGGTGAATCGGGGTACAACAAATTCAAACTGCCTTGCGTCGGCGCCGCCCATGATCTTTTGATGCAAGGCACGCCGTCATTCTTCCCCAAAATGCGCTGGGGCTTCATCGAAGTCAGCGCCCAGTGGATTCCCTATGTGCTTAACGATCTCAAGCTACGCTTCCAGCGCCGGGGCAAACGCTTCACCGATGATATGCTGCGCGACAACAATATTTTTGTTGCCTGCCAGGTCACCGATGATTTCGATCACATCCTTGAATACACCAGCGGCGACACGCTGGTGATTGGCACCGACTACGGCCATAACGACACCTCTACCCAGATCGAAGCGCTCCGCCTGCTCCGTGAAAATGGCGATGTCGATGGGGCTTTGATCGACCGCATCCTAGGAGACAACGCGGCGCGGCTTTACGGCCTCAATTAACGGCTCCCCATGGATGGGAGGCCGGGGCCCTACCAATCCCGTGATTTTCTTTCGTCAGGCACGGCCTCCAATGCCGCCGTCATGCGCGGCAAAAACCGCCACAACCAGAAAAATGCGAGCGCCGTAAAACTCGCCGCAACGGCGAAGGCCACGCGCAGGCCGATCACCTCCGCCATAATGCCCATCATGAGCGCCCCCAGCGCCGGTCCACCGCGAAAGATAACACCGTAAAGGCTCATCACGCGCCCACGCATGGCGCCATCCACACAATTTTGCATCAAGCTCTGTATGGCGGTGCCGATCACCGTTATGGCGCTGCCGATCACAAACAAACAGGCCAGGCCAACATAAAAGTGATCCCAAGCAATAAACACCGCGAGTGCAAGCGCAGCAATAATCAGATGGATCAACGCCAATTGTGTCAAACCGCTCAGGCGCAACCGACCGGCAAGCCATACAGCGGTGATGCACGCCCCAATGCCGGATGCGGCGGTCAATTGCGCAAAGGCCTCGACCCCCGCCCCCAAGACACGATCGACATATCCCGGCAACATTTCCGGCATACCCTTCACACCGAAGGCGATGGCAACTAGAATCAGCAGTGCCGGACCTATCCCGGGATGGCGGAATGCGTAGGACAAGCCTTCCCGAACATCTGGGACTAGGCCTGACATCTTCCGATCCAAGGTTTCCGAACGCAGCACCTGCAATTGCGTCAGAGCAATAATAAAACCGAGAAATGACAGGGCGTTGAAAGCGAAAGCGTAAGCGATCCCCCATTGGGCAATAATGAACCCACCAACCGCCGGCCCGATGAACCGCGCGACACTGAAAAAAGTGGCATTGATGGCAATAGCCGAAGCAATATAGGTCCGCTCCACCAAGCTCGGAAAAAGGGCGAGCCTGACCGCCATGGAGAACGAAAACACGACTCCGACGAGGGTCGCCAGCGCGAACAACACCCAAATATTCATTAGATCGAGCAAAATCAGCGCGCAGAGTGTCACCGCCTGCAAACAGGCGAAGCATTGGGACACCACGGCAAGTTTCTTACGGTCCCAACGATCGGTGATGGCCCCGGCCAGTGGCGCCATGATCACCGAGGGAAACAGCTCTGCCGAAGCGATGACCCCGAGCCATACATACGAATGGGTGAGTTCCCAAGCGAGCCAGCCCTGGGCAATGCGCTGGGTCCAGGTGCCGATCAACGATCCAGAGGCCCCATACATATAGATACGGAAATTGCGTTGGCCGAAGGTACGGGTAATGGACTCTAAACCGGCCAGTAATGCCATGGGAAATGGGGACTCCAGGGTGGGCCCTCCCCAGGGACGGCGGATTGGGCACGCAAGTTGCGCTCTCGATTATAGTCCTGGCCCTTACGCCCTACAATAACGTGCGATTAGAAATCGCATATCCGGACCGGACTGCGAGGATGCATTCCCACGCCAAAGAGGCGATGATACAGCACGCATAAACCCCAACGAACAGCTGATAAACACTAGGCGTCATGACCCACCCTTCGATCACAGACGACCAGCTCCCCGGCCTTGCCGAACATATCCGGACCATTGCCGAGGACGCGGGCCGCATCATCATGGAGATTTATCGGCATGGCTTCGAGGTCACGGAAAAATCCGACGCGACGCCGGTAACCGATGCAGATCATGCAGCTGAGGCCGCCATCCTGGCGCGCTTGACCGCATTGACCCCAGATGTGCCAGTGATTGCGGAAGAAGCCGCGGCTAAAGACCAATTACCGGAACTGGCCGGGACCAGTTTCTGGGCGGTAGACCCGCTCGACGGCACTCGGGAATTTATCGCCCGATCCGGGGAATTTTCGGTCAATATCGGCCTGATCCGTGCCGGCGTGCCGGTACTGGGTGTCGTGCATGGCCCGGAACTCGGCATCACCTTTTACAATACCGACCTCCATCACGCCTACCGCGCCCAAACCGGCGCCCCCGGGACACCCATCACCACCCGCGCCGTGCCCAAGCAAGGCCTGACGGTCATCGGTAGCCGGTCACACGGATCATCGCGCAAGATCAAAGCATTTCTTGCAGATAAGCAGGTCGCGGGGCACCGAATCATGGGCAGCGCGCTCAAATTCGGTTTTCTCGCCGACGGCAGCGCCGATCTTTATGCCCGCTATGGACCAACATCGGAATGGGACACCGCCGCCGGGCATGCGGTGTTGCGCGCGGCAGGGGGGCGCATCCTCTCGGTCGATGGTGGCGAACTAACCTATTGCAAAGACAAGTTTCTCAATGGCGGCTTTCTCGCCTGGGGCCGCATGCCGTGACTGAAATGCAATCGGCAGACAACCTCAGGGCCGCAGATGAGGGCGCCCTCAAGGATGCCGCCCGCCTTCTACACCAAGGTGCACTGGTCGCCTTTCCGACCGAAACCGTCTATGGCCTCGGTGCTGACGCCACCAACGACCAAGCGGTTGCCACTATCTTCGCGGCCAAGGGACGGCCGAGCTTCAATCCTTTGATTGTTCATTTTGCCAGCATCGAAGCGGCTAAACGCCATGCCCAGTTCAACGATATGGCCCTGGCGCTGGCCGCCGCATTTTGGCCGGGCCCACTGACCCTCGTCCTGAACCGCAAGGAAGATAGTCCGATCTCCCGTCTGGTCAGCGCCGGGCTCAATACCTTGGCCGTGCGCGTCCCTGCCCATCCAATCGCCCGTGCCCTGCTAGCAGAGGCGAACCTGCCGATCGCAGCGCCCAGCGCCAACCGTTCGGGCAGTATCAGCCCGACCACGGCCGCGCATGTAGCAGAATCGCTCAATAATGGGCCCATTCTGATCCTTGATGGCGGCCCTTGCCCCGTGGGGATCGAATCGACCGTATTGGACCTCTCACAAGCACCGCCCACACTATTGCGTCCGGGCGGCATCCCAACGGAAGCTATCATCCCGATCACCGGACCGCTCGCGGTGGCGCCAGACGAAGACGATGACACAATTGCCCGGCGCTCACCGGGCCGCCTCGCCCGTCACTATGCCCCGTGTACAAAGATTCGCCTCAACGCCACCGAGGTCTATGCGGGCGAGGCCCTGCTTGCCTTCGGCCCGCACTTGCCCGTGGGCGCAGACTGTGCCGCGCAGGTGCTGAACCTGAGCGTTCGGGGCGACACCACAGAAGCCGCGGCCAACCTGTTCGCCATGCTCCATAGGCTCGATGCCCTTGGTGCCAGCGCCATCGCCTGTGCACCGGTCCCATTGAGCGGCCTCGGCACGGCCATCAACGATCGGCTGGCCCGCGCCGCTGCCCCCTTGCCTCTTGCCGAGGCTCCGGATTAAATCACCCCATGTCCGATAACGCGCAACTCATCGAAAAATTTTGCACCATCGTCGGCCCGAGCGGCTTGCTGACCGATGCCAACGATGTCGTGCCCTACTACCGCGATCATCGTGAGCTGTTCACCGGGGCCGGCATCTGCGTCGTTCGG
>JBLHLO010000205.1:0-4682 GCA_047621105.1 Alphaproteobacteria bacterium | reverse complement strand
TTCTGGCGGGGATCGCACTGGCCGGCATGATGAGCCTGTCTGGGGCCGTCGAACGTTGGGATAAGGGGCTCGCGGGAACCTTGACGGTGCAAATCCCGGCGCCGGCAAAAGGCAGCGCCAACCGAAACATTGCCGCCGCCATCAAGGCCCTCAAAAGCGCCCCGGGCGTGACCTCGGCACGGGCGCTTTCAGAACAAGAAACGGCCTTGCTATTGGAACCCTGGCTTGGCAGCGGCGACTTTGCCCGCGATCTGCCGCTGCCCCGCCTGATCGATGTGCAGGTGCGCACCGGCGCGGCCCCCGATATCGAGGGCTTGAGCGCGCTTGTCCAAGCGGCTGCCCCAGGCGCGATCATCGACAATCACCGCAAATCCCTTGATCGGCTCATCGCCTTGGCGCGGGCGGGCGAAACTGTCGCCTTGGCCATTGTCATCCTGGTTGCACTGGCGGCAATCTCCACCGTGGTGTTTATCACCCGCACCGGATTAGCGATCCATGCCAGTGGTATCGAACTCCTCCACCTGATCGGCGCGACCGACAGTTATGTTGCCCGACAGTTCCAAGGCCAGGCGCTGGAGCTGGCCTTCAAGGGGGGGATCATCGGCCTAAGCCTTGCCGCGGCCATGGTCTTTCTGATCGGCCGTGCGGCGGGGGCTCTCGGCTCGGGCCTTTTGCCTGATCTTTCATTGACCGCCGGACAATGGGGAATGCTCGTTCTGGTCCCGGTCGCGGTCGCTGTCATCAGCATGGTGACCGCCCGCATCACCGTGCTCCGGGCCCTCAAGAGCTTGCCTTGAGCGACAACACCTCCCCTCCGCCAATAACCCCTGGGGCAACCGCGCTGCGCCGGGCAATGCCCCGTTGGGGGCTCGTGGCATTAACCGCAGCGATCCTTTGGATTGCCGGCTTGATCTGGTTTGCTGAGGCGATCCCCGCTGCCGTAGATGACGCCGATACTCAGACCGACGCGGTGGTCGTCCTCACCGGTGCCGCCGGACGGCTCGGCACCGGCATCGACCTGCTGGCCGGGAAAAAAGCCAAGAAACTCTTCGTGTCCGGAGTCTATCACGGTGTCGATGTGCAGCAACTCCTGCGTTTGGCACGCCGGCCGGGCGCCGCCCTCGATTGCTGCATGGTGCTTGGCCATGCCGCCGATGATACAAGAGGCAATGCAGAGGAAACCGCGCAATGGGTGACCCGCGAAGGTTTCACGTCACTTCGCCTAGTCACGTCGAGCTATCACATGCGACGTTCGCTTTTG
The DNA here is from genome assembly GCA_047621105.1 of Alphaproteobacteria bacterium. Taxonomy (GTDB): domain Bacteria; phylum Pseudomonadota; class Alphaproteobacteria; order SMXQ01; family SMXQ01; genus WHSO01. The sequence goes on along the minus strand of JBLHLO010000205.1, from coordinate 3,421 downwards.
GAATTTCGCCGCGCCATGCCGTCCGTGCGCATTATCGCCCACCCGGTCTTTCCCAAAGGTTTCAAGGCGCGCGGCTGGTGGAATTGGCCGGGCACGTTTCAACTCATCGTGACCGAATACAGCAAATACCTCGTCGCGCTGGCGCGCCCCTGGTGAGAATATGATAAGAACGCACCCATGACCTTCATACGTTCCGTCATTTTCTCCATCGTCTTGCTGATATGGTCGATACCGGTCGGTATCCTGTTCCTGCCCGTCCTGCTATTGCCGGCGCGCTACTCCCTCTATTGGGGAGGCTGGTGGTCAGGAACGGTCCTGTGGCTCGCCAAGGTCATTTGCGGCATTCGCTGGCAAGTGACCGGTCTTGAAAACCTGCCCGAGGGCGCGGTCATTTTTGCGGCCAAACATCAATCGGCATGGGACACGCTCTTTTTCCCGGCCTTCTTTCTCAATGCTACGCCGATTGCCAAATCAGAATTACGCTTTATTCCGCTCTACGGTTGGTACGCCTGGCGGGCAGGCGCCATTTGGATCGACCGTAAGACCGGTGGCGCGGCGCTGCGGAAAATGATCAAGGGTACCCGCAAGGCCTTGACCCTGGGTCATCCCGTCTTCGTCTTTCCCCAAGGCACCCGGACACTGCCCGGCGAAGTGCAGCCCTATCAAAGTGGCGTCACCGCGCTCTATGCCGCGACCGATGCACCGGTCGTCCCGATTGCGCTGAATTCCGGTCAATACTGGGGCCGGCGCGCCTTCGTCAAGCGATCCGGGCTAATCACCGTCGAGCTGCTCCCGCCGATTGCGCCTGACCTCAGCCGCACAGACTTCCTGCGCGCCCTGGAAGCAGCTATTGAGCCGGCCACCAAACGCCTCGAAGGCGAGCCACTCAACGCCGCCAAAGATTGAAATCCCCGACCAAGGGTCCAAATTAGATGTGGATAAACCGGTGGATGACGGGGGCTCTACGCTTCGTGGATGTCGGGCATAAGTCGAATTTAGCCCTAAGTATGAGGGGCTTGGACGACGGGTCCGGTGTGGAAACATAACAAGAACAATTGATTGACGCTAGATCGGCCGCTTCCTAGAATGGCCGTCCCCGGGGATCAGGGTAGGTCTTTTTTATTATGTTTTTCAAAGACTTATTCTAACCCGGGGACGAATTTTTGCAGCGCTGTTCTCTCTCTGAACCGCTTTGATAATTGCGTATAATCACCGCGTCTTACAGCGTGCTGAACTAGGCACCGCGCTTAACTTAGGAGCCCGCTATGACCGGCGTTTCGGCCATTTCCCAGCAAATTTGGGATATGAAATACCGCCTGAAAAACCCCACCGGCGAAGCTGTGGACAAGACCGTGAGCGCCACTTGGGCCCGGGTCGCTGACGCCCTGGCCGAGGCGGAAGCGCCGCAAGACCGTGCCCAATGGGCCGAACGCTTCCACGGCGTGCTCAAGGATTTTGAGTTCCTGCCTGCCGGGCGCATCATTGCCGGCGCCGGGACGGGGCGCAGCGTGACCCTGTTTAACTGCTTTGTCATGGGCACCATCCCCGATGACATGTCCGGCATCTTCACCCATCTGCGTGAAGCGGCGCTGACCATGCAACAGGGCGGCGGCATTGGGTATGACTTCTCCACCCTTCGGCCCAAGGGCGCGCCGGTCAAGGGTGTCGGTGCCGACGCCTCGGGCCCCCTCAGCTTCATGGATGTATGGGATGCCATGTGCCGCACCATCATGAGCGCCGGCTCACGCCGGGGCGCCATGATGGCGACGCTGCGCTGCGATCATCCCGACATCGAAACCTTCATTGAGGCCAAGCGCGAGCCCGGCCGCTTGCGCATGTTCAATCTCTCGGTATTGGTGAGCGACGACTTCATGGAAGCGGTGCGCAATAACGCGGCCTGGGAATTAAAATTCGACGGCACCACCTACCGTACCGTCGATGCCCGTGCGTTGTGGGACAAGATCATGCGCGCGACCTATGCCTATGCGGAACCCGGTGTCATTTTCATCGACCGCATCAACCGCGCCAACAACCTCAATTATTGTGAAACCATCTCGTCGACAAATCCGTGCGGCGAACAACCCTTGCCGCCCTATGGGGCGTGCCTGCTCGGCTCATTCAACCTGGCGTCCTTTGTTCGCAATCCCTTTACCGAAGACGCACATCTCGGCATTGCGCGCTTGCGCGAAGTGGTGCCGCTCGCGGTGCGGATGCTCGATAACGCCATCGATGTTTCGCGTTTTCCGCTCGAGGCCCAGGCCGACGAGGCCCGCGCCAAGCGCCGCATGGGATTGGGAGTCACCGGACTCGCCGATGCGCTGATCATGTGCCGGGTACGCTATGGCTCTGACCGGGCGGTCGAACTGGCCGGCCAATGGATGGGGGAAATCGAGCGCGCGGCGTATCTGACCTCTGCCGAACTCGCCGCCGAAAAGGGAGCTTTCCCGCTTTATGACGGCGAAGCCTATCTTAAAAGCGAGACCGTCCAACGCCTTGATCCCGATGTCCGCGCCATGATCGAAACCTATGGCATTCGCAATGCGCTGCTCACCTCGATCGCGCCCACGGGCACCATTTCGCTGTTTGCCGATAATGTTTCTTCAGGGCTCGAACCGGTGTTCAGCTTCTCCTATACCCGCCATATCCTGCAGGCCGACGGCACCCGCACGGATGAAGAGGTTTCCGATTACGCCTACCGTCTCTACCAGCGCCAGTTTGGTGAAAACGCCGAATTGCCCGATTACTTCGTCGATGCCCAGCGCCTTGCACCGAAAGATCATGTGGTCATGCAGGCCGCCATGCAGCGCCATGTGGACAGCTCGATCTCCAAGACCATCAACGTGCCGGTGGATATTTCCTTCGAAGATTTCAAGGATATCTACATGCAAGCCTACGATTTGGGCTGCAAGGGCTGCACCACCTACCGGCCCAATGACATCACCGGCGCCGTGTTGGAAACCACCAAATCCGCCACGGATAAGACTGCCGACGCCGCCAATGCCGAAGCGGATGCCCGGGCGCTGGAGGATGAGGGCCAGGAAGTGCTGCAACTCGGCACCCCGCCGGCCCGCCATAAGGACCCATTTGAAGCGGGCGGTGTCGTCTATATGACCCAGCCGCTCGACCGGCCCGGCGAGCTCAAGGGCAAGACCTATAAGCTGAGATGGCCGGAATCGGATCACGCCATCTACATCACCGTCAACGACGTCATCCAGGATGGGCGCGAACGGCCGTTCGAGATTTTCATCAATTCCAAGAACGTCGATCACTTCGCCTGGACGGTCGGGCTGACACGCATGATCTCCGCCGTGTTCCGGCGCGGGGGCGATGTCTCCTTCGTCGTCGAGGAATTGAAAGCGGTGTTCGACCCGCGTGGCGGGCAATGGATGGACGGGCGTTACGTGCCTTCACTGCTGGCCGC
>JBLHLO010000204.1:0-4697 GCA_047621105.1 Alphaproteobacteria bacterium | reverse complement strand
TCCTGGGCGTTGATCTGCGCGACCCGCTGTCCGAACCGGCCTTGGCCGAGATTACTGCCGCCTTTCATCAATGGGGGGTGATCTTCTTCCGCGATCAGAACCTGACGCTGGCCCAACAAATCGCTTTTGCCCGGCAATTTGGTTCGGTCGAAAAGCGCGCCCATCCCACCACCATGGGCAGCCTGGCGGATTACCCCGAACTTTCTGAAATCCATCACAAGCCCACAGACGAGCGCAACACCGGTGGCTTTTGGCACAGCGATCAGGCTTTCCTGTCTGATCCACCCTTGGGCTCGATGCTTTATGCCCGTCAATTGCCCGAAACCGGGGGCGATACATTGTTTGCCCATATGGGCGCAGCCTGTGACCAACTGTCCGATGGGTTGAAGGCGACGCTACGCGGTTTGCGCGCCGTTCATGAACGCCTCGACTATCCGGCGATGAGCCCGCTGAGCGCGAAGCTCGGCGTGGAAGAGGACCTGGTGAAGATGCGGGCGAAATATCCCGGCGTCGGTTCCAGCCATCCGGTAATTGGCCGCCATCCGGGCTCGGGCCGTGAAAGCCTCTATTTCAACCACATCTATACCGATCGCTTCGAAGGCTGGACCCGCGAAGAAAGCCTGCCGTTGATCAAATATCTTTGCGAGATTGCGACCCGGCCCGAAAATATGTGTCGCTTCCACTGGCAGGAAGGCTCGCTCGCGTTTTGGGATAACCGCGCCGTATTGCATTATGCGCTCGATGATTATCCCGGCCAGACCCGCCTCATGCATCGCTGCGTGGTGCGCGGCCCGGGTCTGGACCCGGCCTAGACCCGGCCCAAAGAAGAGAAGAAAAGACCTGAAAGAAAGACGCCTCAAATGAACACAGCCCTAAAGAACAGTACCGCCGTGAAGATGAGGCCGCTGTCGGCCCAGAGCGGGATCGAGATCCTAGGCGTCGACCTGCGCGAGCCGCTCCCCGAACAGGTTTTGGCCGAGGTTATCGCCGCTTTCAATCAATGGGGCGTAATCTTCTTCCGCGACCAGGATTTGACGCCCGACCAACAAATTGCCTTTGCCCGGCAATTCGGCACCGTGACCGGGCGTACCCATCCGAGCACCATGGGCAGCCTGGCCGATCATCCAGAACTTTCCGAAATTCATCACAAGCCTGGGGATTCGCGCAACACCGGCGGTTTTTGGCACACCGATCAATGTTTTCTGCCCGATCCGCCCTTGGGCTCGGCGCTTTATGCCCGCCAATTACCGAGCGTCGGCGGCGACACCCTGTTTACCCATATGGGCGCGGCCTGCGACCGGTTGTCCGACGGGCTCAAGGCGACGTTGAGGACGCTGCGCGCCATCCATGTGCGGTTGAACTTCCCGGAAAAATGTCCCGCGGTCATGTGCACCGTGTCCGAAGAAGAGCACGCGATGATGCGGGAAAGATACACCGGGGTCGAAGCCAGCCATCCGGTGATCGGCCGCCATCCGGGCTCGGGTCGTGAAATCCTCTACCTCAATCACATCTATTCCGACCGTTTCGACGGCTGGACCCGCGAAGAAAGCCGGCCGCTGATCGAACATGTTTGCAATCTTGCCTCCCAGCCCGAAAACATGTGCCGCTTCCATTGGGCGCCGGGATCGCTCGCCTTGTGGGACAACCGCGCCGTGCTGCATTACGCGCTCGATGATTATCCCGATGAGCACCGCCTCATGCATCGTTGCATCGTGCGCGGCCCCTGGCTGGAATCGGTTTAGGCAAGAAAGGGTTTTCAATGGACACCGTGCCGATGCACAACACTGCCGTCAAAATGCGCCCTCTGTCGGCCAATACGGGGATGGAAATCCTCGGGGTTGATCTGCGCGAACCATTGTCCGATGCGGCTTACGTGGAAATTCGCCGCGCGTTAGTGGAAACCGGCATCATCGTCTTTCGCGGCCAGAATTTGGAGCCCGCCCATCACCTGGCCTTCGCCAAGCGCTTCGGTCCAGTGCCTGCTGCGGAATTTCTTGAAACCGTGCCGGACTTTCCTGAAATCGGGTTGATCCAAAAACAAGAAAATGAGACCCGCAATGTTGGCGGCAATTGGCATTCCGATCACAGCTTCGATCTGGCACCCCCCTTGGGCTCGGTATTGCTGGCCCGCGAATTGCCGACATCGGGCGGCGATACCATGTTCGCTAATATGACGACGGCTTTTGATACCTTGTCGGACGGATTGAAACAGACGCTGCGCGGCCTCAAGGTGGTTCATGCCAAAAGCCATGCCGCGCGCGCCGATCCGCGCGCCGACCGCGTGCCCGATGCAGATTTACAAAAGCGTTTTGCCACGCTCACCCACCGCGAAACCGTGCATCCCGCGGTGCGCGTCCATCCTGAAACCGGGCGGGAGATTCTGTGGATCAACCAAAACTATACCGACCGCTTCGACGGTTGGACCTACGAAGAAAGCCGCCCGCTGCTCAACGCATTGATCGCCCATGCGACCCTGCCGGAAAACATCTGCCGCTTTACCTGGGAAGAAGGTTCGCTGGCCTTTTGGGAAAACCGCACGGCGATGCATTATGCGCTCAACGATTACCACGGCCAGCGCCGCATCATGCATCGCTGCGTGGTGGCGGGGGAACCGGTTGCATAGGGGGCGGCCCCAGGTGGGGCAATACTGGACTGGTCCCCCGGGGGGCTATACTGAGCTTCCATCCGTCGTTTCATTCATCCACCCAACGCCATCAGAAAGACCTAAATGCGCATACTTGTTCATGGCCAGCAGGCCTTCGGTAAGGCTGTCCTAAAGCGGCTTCTCGACGGCCCCGACGATGTTGTCGGAATCTTCTGCCCCCCTGACGCGGAAAACCGCCCGCCCGACCCCGTCAAGGCGTTGGCCTTAGAGCGCGGCTTGCCGGTCCACCAGCCCGCAAGCTGGAAGGGGGCCGATGCGCTCAACCTCATTCGGTCGTTCAACGCCGATCTTTGCGTCATGGCCTTTGTTACTCTGTTGGTGCCTAAGGCCTGCCTCGACGCCCCGGCCAAGGGCTCGATCCAGTACCATCCGTCGATCCTGCCGCGCCACCGCGGGCCGAGCTCGATCAACTGGCCGATTATCCAGGGCGAGACGCGCACCGGGCTCACCGTGTTCTGGCCCGATGACGGGCTCGACACCGGCCCCATCCTGCTGCGCAAGGCGGTCGAGATCGGGCCCGACGACACCGTGGGCAGCCTCTATTTCGACCATCTGTTCCCGATGGGTGTCGATGCGATGATCGAGGCCGTGGACCTGGTGCGTGCTGGTCATGCGCCGCACCTCCCCCAGGACGAAAGCAAGGCCACATATGAGGGCTGGTGCCGCGACGATGATGCCAAAGTGGATTGGTCGAAACCGGCGACCGAGGCCCATTGCCTGATCCGGGGCACCGACCCCCAGCCCGGCGCCTGGACCACCACGGGCGGCAAGCGGCTCAAGCTGTTCGGCGCGCACCTCGCCGAAGGCGCCGGCCGGCCCGGGGAAATCCTGGCCCTGGGTGAGGACGGGATGACCATTGCCGCGGGTTCCGGCGCCGTGCTAATTACCCGGGTGCGGGCGGACGGCAGCCGCGACAAGCTTGCCGCCGCCGAATACGCCGCCGGCGCTGGCCTTGCGGTGGGCGCGCGGCTCGGGGATTAAGGGCGCGCGGCACTGCCTGTTTTCGGTTAAGGTTACGGATCGGAACGGGAAAGGTGTGGACTCATGCGCCGTTATCCAGTTTTTGCCCCCAAAGCCAGGCTTACGGCCGCGCTCTTTGGCGCATGTGCATTAGCGTTCGCGCCAGCGCCTGCACAAGCCTTGGCCCAGGCGCAGGCGCAACAACCCAACGTGTCATGCTTTCCGACCGCGCAGCTTAATACCCCGCGTGCTATCCCGGCCGGGTTCCGCGTGAGCGGGTTAGGCGCCTCACCTTTTGCGCGCGCGCCTTTTACCCGGACACAGGCCGTTCCCACCATCCCCGGCCTGCCCAACCTGCCCCGGGGCATGGTCCAGCTCTCTTATCTTGGCCATTCCAGCTTTTTGCTGCGCACGCCGCAAAACGTCACCGTGATCACCGATTACAACGGCCTCAACCGGGCCGGATTTCCCCCCGAAGTGGTGACCATGAACCACGCTCATGAAAGCCATTACACCGACTTTATCGAACCCGGCGTCAAACACGTGCTGCGCGGCTGGTTCACCGTTGATAAGGGCTATCCGCGCATTGATCTGAAGCTGCGCGATATCCGCATCCGCAACGTCGCCACTAATATTCGCAACCAGGGTGGCGGCACCGAATTTGCCGGTAATTCGATGTTCATTTTTGAAACGGCGGGGCTCTGCATTGCCCATTTCGGGCATCTCCACCATGAGCTCACCCGCGACCGCTTGGGCCGCATCGGCCAGATCGATGTCGCCATGGTGCCGGTCGATGGCGGCATGACACTCCCCCATGATGAAATGGCGAAGGCGGTTGCCGCGCTCGGCCCCAAGATGGTCGTGCCGATGCATGTGTTTGGCACGGATTCGCTGCATTATTTTATCACGCTGATGGAGGCCCAGGGCTATCGCCTATTGCGCGTGCCCGGCCCCGACACTTTGATCAACCGCGCCGCGCTCAGCCGCCGCACCGTGCTGGTCTTCCCGGAAGGTTTGTTTTAGGGGCGGAGCGGACATAAGCATTTCAGCCAGATCAGCGCTTTCCCTGACA
>JBLHLO010000203.1:0-4701 GCA_047621105.1 Alphaproteobacteria bacterium | reverse complement strand
GGGCGCTCGGTTGGTTTCTCACGGTTTTGGTGGTGGGGGGATTCATGCCGCCGCGTGCCGCGGCTTTCCAATTTTTGCTGACACTCGCGGTGTATCCGCTGGTCACTTGGGTGCTGCATGGTGCTCAGCGACTCGTTCCGGCTGAGGCCTGACATGATCCGCGACCAGGATCGTTATAAATTATTCACGCGTCGCGCGATTCTTCTTGGCGGCGGTAAACTGGCATTGTTTTCGACACTGGCTGCCCGCATGTATTATTTGCAGGTTGTCGAATCCGAGCGTTACCACACGCTGGCAGAAGACAATCGCATCAATCTGCGTCTTCTGGCGCCGCCACGTGGTCGTATACTTGATCGCCACGGGGTTGAGATCGCGGCCAATCAGCAGAATTATCGGTTGATCATTGTCACCGAACGCATCCCTGACATTGCCGCGACGCTTGATCGGATCGGTCTCATCGTTTCGTTGGGTGATCATGATCGCCGCCGCGTATTGGGTGAAACCCGGCGCAGGCGCGGTTTTGTGCCGGTCACGGTGCGTGAGAACCTGGACTGGGAAGAAGTTGCGCGTATCGAGGTCAATGCCCATAACCTTCCCGGCGTTCATATCGAGGTCGGCGAGACACGTTTCTATCCTTACAACGAATCGGCGGCGCATCTGATCGGTTACGTTGGCGCCGTTTCAGCCCGCGAACAGACCGGCGACCCGCTTTTGGAATTGCCATCCTTCCGTATCGGTAAGAACGGCATTGAAAGAGCCCATGAAGAGCGCCTACGCGGCCGCGCCGGCCGCTCTGAGGTTGAGGTCAATGCGCTCGGTCGCGTCATTCGCGAATTGGCGCGCCGTGAAGGGCAGCCCGGCGATGAAGTTCGTCTATCGGTGGATATTGAGTTGCAGAACCTGGCCCATAAGCGCCTCGAGGGGCAATCGGGTGCGGTCGTGGTCATGGATGTACATTCGGGTGAGACCCTTGTGCTGGCCTCGACCCCTGGGTTTGATCCCAACGCCTTCAACAAGGGTATCAGCCGCGACTACTGGCAGGAATTGATGGCCAATGAACGCGCGCCGCTGACCAACAAGGCCATCACCGGTCAATACTCACCCGGCTCAACCTTTAAGCCGATCGTCGCATTGGCGGCGCTGGAAGCGGGGATTATCACGCCGGAGCACAGCACTTTCTGTAACGGTCATGTGCAGCTCGGCAATGTGCGTTTCCATTGCTGGAAAAAGCGCGGTCATGGGCGGTTGGACCTGGAGGGGGCGCTCCAGCAGTCTTGCGACATCTTCTTTTACGATATTGCCAAGCGGGTCGGTGTTGACCGCATTTCGGCCATGGCCCGTAAGTTCGGACTTGGCAATAAGCTGGGTATTGAACTGCCTGGGGAAAAAGCAGGTGTGATGCCGACCAAAAAATGGAAGCGCGCCCTTATTGGCAAGCCTTGGCAGTTGGGCGAAACCCTGGTGACCGGCATTGGCCAAGGCTTCGTGTTGACGACGCCGTTGCAGCTTGCGGTCATGACGGCGCGCATCGCTAATGGCGGGCTGGCTGTAACGCCAAAGCTAAGCCTTATGACGCCCGATGAGACACGACAAGTCCCGTCCGATGATGCCGGTGGCGATAATGGGACACCTGAATCGCCGCCCTTGGCGCCGATCGGGGTGTCTGAGGCGGCGCTTGATGCCATTCGGCGTGGCATGTATGCCGTATCCAATACGCCACGGGGTACTGCTTACCGGACACGTATCCGGGAAAAGGGTATGGAAATTGCCGGCAAGACGGGCACCAGTCAGGTGCGGCGGATTACCTTGGCCGAACGTGACCGTGGCGTAAGTAAAAATAAGGATCTCCCCTGGCGTGAACGTGATCATGCGTTGTTCATCGCCTATGCCCCTGCAGATGCCCCTAAATATGCCATTGCCGTGATTGTTGAACATGGTGGCGGTGGCTCGTCGACGGCGGCGCCTATCGCCCATGATGTTATGCAAGCGACCCTGAAGCGTGACCCCTTGTCGCAGGTGGCACGTGTGGCGGCACCTCCACAAGACGAGCGCAACTGACCATGCTGTCGGGTTTCTATAAGCAACCGGAAATGAGTTTCGGTGAAAAACTTGCCGAGGTGAATTGGGGCCTGATTGCCATCCTGACCGTCATCGCCTGTGTTGGCTTCATTATGCTGTATTCGGCAGGAAACGGTTCGTTCCAGCCTTGGGCCGGGCGTCAAATGGTCCGTTTTGCGGTTGGCGTGTGCCTGATGTTGGCGCTGGCTATGGTCGATATCAGGCTCTTTCTGCGCTACGCCTATGGCATTTATGCCGTCGCTTTTGCGCTCTTGGTCGCGGTAGAGGTCATGGGTGACATCGGCATGGGGGCGCAGCGGTGGATCAACCTTGGGGTTATCAACCTGCAACCGTCCGAGGTCATGAAGATCGCCTTGATCATCGTGCTGGCACGTTATTTTCATGCCTTACCGGAAGAGTCTGAGGGCAAGCTGCGTTATCTTGTCTGGCCTGCGGCGCTTGCCTTGGCGCCGGCGGCCTTGGTGTTGCGCCAGCCTGATCTCGGGACGGCGATGATGTTGTTGATGGCGGGCGGCGTGGTATTTTTCATGGCGGGGGTGCGGTTGTGGAAATTCGGTGTTGTCCTTGGCGCCGTGGTGGCGGTGGTGCCGATCGCCTGGCAATTCCTCAAGCCCTATCAGCAGAATCGTATCCTGACGTTTCTTGATCCCGAATCGGATCCCCTCGGGGCCGGGTATCACATTATGCAGTCGAAAATTGCCCTGGGTTCGGGCGGTATTTTCGGCAAGGGCTTCATGCAAGGTAGCCAGGCACATCTTAATTTCTTGCCCGAAAAGCAGACCGATTTCATCTTCACCATGCTGGCCGAAGAGTTCGGGCTTTCAGGCGGGCTCACGCTCTTGGTGCTTTATGGGCTGGTGCTGGTTTACGGTTTTTCCATCGCGTTGCGTGCCCAAAGCCAGTTCGGCCGGTTGCTGGCGCTGGGTGTGACGGCCACTTTCTTTCTCTACGTTTTCATTAACATCGCCATGGTGATGGGGTTGGTGCCGGTGGTCGGTGTGCCGCTGCCTCTGATTTCCTATGGCGGGACCTCGATGCTGACGCTGCTGATCGGCTTCGGTATCTTGATTGGGGTCAATGTGCATCGGGATATGGTGATCGGCCGCTCGCCCCGCGGCGACGCCGGCTAGGCCGCTGGTCCCGGCGCCGAACAGAGGCCGTTTAACCTTCTAAAATCAAGGGTTTGAGCTGGGCATGCGCGGCCTCGACAAAGGCGGCCCGGCTTGTTATATCCATGCCTCCTTAGGGGGCCCCGAGAGGGGTTGAGCATAAGGGCGCATAGCTCAGTTGGTAGAGCAGCTGACTCTTAATCAGCGGGTCCCAGGTTCGAGCCCTGGTGCGCCCACCATTAAATCAAGGCCTTAGCTGGAAACAGCTAGGGCCTTGATTTTTTTAGGAAGGCTATAGGAAGGTTCTAATTTCAAAAAGTATCCAATTCAGCCGTCAGCCCGTATAGAAGGGCTGCAACCCGAGCCAGACTCTCTCATAGGCATTGTCAGATTAAACAGGCTCGACCTGACTGATTAATAGCGGTTAAGACTCTCAAGCTGCAATCTGCCGCCATTCAGCGAGCGCGACGCCTTCAAAAAGAACCGCTTTGCAGCGCTGGCCGAATGGCGGCAGATTGCGGCTTGATGGGAATGTGAGGTGGCATTCTGAGACTAGACTGACAGCACCATTAGAATGCATACACCTCAGAGTTTCATAATCGGCAGTATGGAAAAGCTGTTAGTCGCTTGTACCCCCAGCTCAGTAGATGAATGGAATCCATCGTTTCGTGCGGCAGACATAGGCGCGATAGGCATCGCCGAATAACTTCTCAAGATGCGCTTCATCTTCCTTTGCGCGGGCGTTAAACCAGAACAGGTGAAACACTAGCAACGCGACGGCGGTCCAAGATTGAAACGTAATGGCGAGACCAACCATGAAGATCATATGTCCCAGGTACATCGGATTGCGAATGTAGTGGTATATGCCGGTATCCACGATCCGCTCAGGCGGCACCTCGATGCCCGGGCCGCCGCCACCATGCCGTGTGCGGTAATTCCCGCCGAGGCGATACTGCAAGTAGCCCCATGCGAGCAAGGGCAGGCCCCAGGGGGAAAATGGGAGTTCGCCCTTTCTCAACGCTAGTTCGATGATGACGATGGCGAGCGGATACAGGGCAAAAGTTCGCCGAGATGTGCCCTTGAGCCAGCGCAGCGGGTTTTGTTTCCTGCGGCCGGGAGGGGTTGTCGCTGATTCCATATTCACGTCCCCCCGAATACGAAGTCGCGACGGTCTATCTGCATCGTACCGTTGGTGAAACTGATACGAATGGTGATATCGCCTTCCGTGCGTTGCCAAGGTATCAGCGTCATCTGCCTGATCCCGGCCTTAGTATAGGGCTCCTGGAAGGCGATGCTTTCCGCCTCCTTGCGGGTGGCTGCGCGAAGGATAAACATTCCAAAACCCAGATCGGCCTTTTCGCCTTCCTCGGTGTTCTCGAGCTTGCCGGCGCCAAAAATTCGGCCTTCGCTCTCCAGCTTGGCGAGAAACTTTTTATGTTCGGCGCGAAGGTTCTGGTGCGCAGCCCCAGCAGGTGGAGGATCCGTTATATTCATTACACACAGGTAGCATTGC
>JBLHLO010000202.1:0-4719 GCA_047621105.1 Alphaproteobacteria bacterium | reverse complement strand
CTGCGGGCTTCACACCGCTTGCCATTTCGGGCGGCAAGCGCGGCTTTCCGCGCGCCACGACATTGCTGCGCCAGGCGTCCCTCCCCCAGGGTCATGGCCCCAGGATTGGCGGCACCTGCACCCCCAAGCACCGACAACATCTCGCCTGAGGGTCGGGCACGGGTAACGTTACGGCTTAACGAAGCGCGCCATTTTCGCCTCAAGCTCGCCGGGGCCCACATGCAACAGAGTCTGCAGGAAATCCTGACTGCCGCCCTTGATCACTACCTAGACCAGGTCGGCCCCGAGATATTGCGTGAAGGATGCGTCTGCATTGGAGCGGATGCTGAAAACGGGCGCGATAACGGGCGCTGACGCGGGCCAAGGAGGATACCGCCATGACATCGCCATTACCGGCTGAACCTTCAGCTAAACTTGCTCAAGACGATTCCGCCCCGGACGCGCACCCTTCTGCCACAAGCCTTCTCAGCGGGGCAGCGGCGTCTAATGATGCGGCGACCCTGACTGCGAACCTTGTCCAGCGCGGCCGCAATCCCTGGTGGGGCAAAGACCAAGCCCCCGCAGCCGTCCCGGCCTCTGCTGTGCCCAACGAACCAGACGGGCCACTTCTCGGCACCCCCCTTCCACGCACGGATACATCTTACTCTACCGGCCACGCCACAAAGCACACGACAAGGCACACCACCAGACTCCCCCTCGGCGGGTTCAACCGCGCACTTTGGCGGGATGTCATCGTGTTTCTAACAGTGTTTGCGGCGGGGCTTACGGCGATGCTTTTTCTACCGTTCCGCGCGCTTTAGGCCGGAGCTCCTTGGCGCCATTCTAAGCTGAAAAGTTGTACATATTTATAATATGCATGTTATAGTTGCATATGAAAAGGTGGCCATAACGCTGACCCACATGCCCGACACCCGTTCACCAGAATGATTTTAGTCATGCGCTATACACGGGGACCCAAGGACCAAGAGTAACCAGAAGCCCCCCCAAATAAGCGCAAAATGCCCCGTGCCCGCGTTCTTTTATATAAAGAAGAAACCGCGCGCGCGTAGCCGTTCCCTCTATACGAGAACACCCCGAAATCTTCTCATGAAGAAAGATCGGCACATAAGCCCGATGCAAAAGTTGATTTGGATACAAGCCCCAGGGCTTCAGTTACCGGTTGGAAACAAACCACCTGGGTTATTGTCACCCTCACCCTCATCATCATGACAGGCTTGGTGTTGCTAATTTAATTGATGCGACTTAACAGTGAGACCGGGACACTCACCTAGTCGACGTTTGCAAGAAAATCCAACACAGCACGGGTAAAACCATCCGGCTGCTCAAGGTTGGAAATATGGGCGGCCGGCGAAAGTTCAGCATATCGGGCGCCCGCAACCAGCGCCGCTTCAGCCTTGATCCCGGCGACCGGGCACGCAATGTCCTCACGCCCGGCGATAAACAGGCAGGGTTGTTTAATTTCAGGCAAGCGCTTGCGGTAATCGAGGGTTTTAAGCGCCTCTGCCGCGCCGACGAAACCATCCACCGATGTGGTGCGGATCATCGCCCGTACCGCCGCCGTGCGTTCAACTTCGGTTTCAATGAAAGCCGGGGTGAGCCAGCGCGCCAGCGTCGCCTCAATTACCGAATCGATTCCGTGTTCGCGGGCTAACTTGATCCGCGCATCCCAACTTTCGACGAAAGCCGGGGTCGCCTCCATCATCGAGTTGGCGATCACGACGCCACCCAATCGTTCACGGTGCGCCAGCGCCAAACCGGCCGCGACCATGCCGCCGAGTGACAGACCGACCACATGGCTACGCGAAATGCCGAGTGCATCCCAGAGAGCCACCACATCGCCCGCCAATTGATCGAAGCTATAGGGCGGCGGCGTTGCCTCGCTCTCGCCATGACCGCGGGCATCTAAAAGAAGCACTCGGTAATGTGCGGAAAGTGCCGCCACCTGCCCGTCCCACATGCTGAGGTTCGAGGCGATGGAATTGAGCAAAGTGAGCCAGGGAGCGCCATCGGGCCCACTGACGCGGTAATGGATGGTGATATCGCCGGCCTTGATAAGCCTGTCTTCTCCCATTTTCTCCATACCTCACCCAATTATACTTCGGTGTAAATGTACGCGTACATATGTACGTAAATTATCGAAAGCATTCCCTAACGGCAATCGCCAGCCGCTCAGCCGCCGAAATCCTGACAACAGGTTGCGCCCACACGGCAGGCTCAAAGCCCCGCGCCACCAAACGTGAGAGCAACCTTTGGTAAGTCGCGAGCATGATGCGCGCAGGCCGAGCCGGGCCGCGCGGCACCGCCTTCAACACGCGGCGCGCGGCGCGAAAGCGCATCTCGGCCATAGTTACCATTTCCGCCGCCACCTGCATAATTGCCGGATGCCGCAACACAACATGCGGATCACGGCTGGCAATGCCATGGCTATCCAACAACTCACGCGGAATATAAAGCCGACCGTCATCGGCGTCTTCGGCAAGGTCCCGCAAAATATTGGTGTATTGCAGCGCCTGTCCGAGGGACAACGCCAGGGAGCGGCCCTCCGGCCGGCGCACCCCGAAGATCGATGCCGACAGTTTACCGACAGCGCCAGCGACACGCCGGCAATAGAGCTCTAATTCCAGCAAGCCCGGTGCGCACATGCGACCCGAAGCATCCATCACCATGCCGTCAATCACGGCCAGAAAATCTTCCTGATGAAGATCAAAACGTTCAATCGGCGTGAGTAATGCACGCGCAATCATCTGGGTCGGCTGACCGGCAAACATGCGGCGCACTTCCGCCCGCCACTCATCAAGCGCATTGAGCTTTTCTTCTACGGAACTGTCGCCATCGGCAATATCGTCTACCGTGCGGCAGAATGCATAGACGGCAAACATGCCTTCCCGGCGGGGGCGGGGCAAAAAACAAAATGCCCAATAAAAGGATGAGCCTGCACCGGTGACAATGGCCTGCACCGTTTCCCGCACACTGTCAGAAGACGGCGGCGCGCCGATTTCAGAACCGTCAGGCACGCGAAGACGACGTTTGCGATCTTTGTCCGAGTGTATTCAGGGCAGTCTCGGTGATGTGGTCAGCGTCGAGGCCAGCCTCGGCATATTGACCGTCTGGCGTGCCGTGCTCAATGAAACGGTCAGGCAGCGTAAGGGCCCGCACCTTAAGCCCTTGGTCAAGCGCCCCGCTCATCGCCAAATGTTGCAATACCTGGCTGGCGAAGCCACCTAAGGCGCCTTCCTCAACAGTAATCAGTACCTCATGCTCGCGCGCAAGGCGGCTCACCAATGCTGTATCCAACGGTTTGGCGAAGCGCGCATCAGCGACCGTCGCAGATAAACCCCGTGCTGCCAGTGCATCAGCCGCCTTCAAACATTCTCCAAGCCGCGTCCCGAATGACAGCAAGGCAATCTTCGTGCCTTCGCGCACAATCCGTCCCTTGCCGATCTCCAGTGGTGTACCGCGCGCCGGCAGTTCAATACCCACACCCTCCCCGCGCGGGTAGCGTACCGCCGATGGCCCCGCGTCATATGCCGCCTGAGTCGCCACCATATGCATCAATTCCGCCTCATCCGCCGCCGCCATCACTACAAAGCCCGGCAGACAGCAAAGATAAGCCACATCGAATGCCCCTGCGTGGGTCGGCCCATCGGCACCGACCAAACCTGCCCGGTCCAGCGCAAAGCGCACCGGTAAACCCTGGATCGCCACGTCGTGCACCACTTGGTCATAGGCTCGCTGCAAAAATGTCGAATAGATCGCACAGAACGGCTTAAACCCCTCCGTCGCCAAGCCTGCGGCAAAGGTCACCGCATGCTGCTCAGCAATCCCCACATCGAAGCTGCGCTCGGGGAATCGTTCAGCAAAGAGATCCAACCCGGTTCCCGACGGCATCGCCGCAGTAATCGCCACGATCTTGTCATCCGCTTCGGCTTCGGCGATCAGCGCGCCGGCGAATACCTTGGTATAGCTCGGCGCGTTAGAACCCGCCTTAACCAACGCCCCGGTTACCACGTCAAACTTGCCTACCCCGTGGTATTTATCGGAGGCTTGCTCGGCAGGGCCAAACCCGTGGCCCTTCTGGGTCACCACATGGACCAATACGGGGCCTGGGGTTTTACTGTCGCGCACGTTCTTCAACACCGGCAACAAGTGATCAAGGTTATGCCCGTCGATCGGGCCCACATAGAAAAACCCGAGCTCTTCGAACAGCGTGCCCCCGGTCACCATACCGCGTGCGTATTCTTCGGCGCGCTGCGCGACATTCTTCAACGACCGTGGAAATTTATCCGTCATCATCCTGGCGAAGTGCCGCACCGAACGATATGCCTTCGATGAAATCAAGCGCGATAGATAGGCGCTCATAGCCCCAACCGGCGGGGCGATCGACATGTCATTGTCGTTCAAGATGACGATCAGCCGTGCATCCATCGAACCCGCGTTGTTCATTGCCTCATAGGCCATGCCCGCGCTCATCGCGCCATCGCCGATGACGCAGATCACCTCATTGGGATTGCCCTGAAGATCACGGGCCACCGCCATGCCAAGCCCCGCCGAGATCGACGTCGAACTATGAGCTGCGCCAAAGGGATCGTATTTGCTTTCGGCCCGGCGCGTGAATCCCGATAGCCCCCCGGGCTGGCGCAGGGTACGGATCCGGTCACGACGACCGGTCAGAATCTTATGAGGATAGGCCTGATGCCCCACGTCCCACAGCAACCGGTC
>JBLHLO010000201.1:0-4742 GCA_047621105.1 Alphaproteobacteria bacterium | reverse complement strand
CCCTGTTCATGCAGGCCGAAGAATGCCTCGGCGCTTATCTGATTGGCCAGCCCGGCATCACATCCGTCGAAGATTTACGCGGCAAGCTATTGGCCGGCGATCCCGGCGATTCCAACCTTGATCTGGTGCGCATGAAGATCATGCGCGAACACGGCATGATGGAAGATGATTACGACGTCGACATCATCGGCAACACCCCCGAACGGGCCAAAGCCTTCCTTGCCGGCAAAGTCGCGGCGGCGATGCTGACCCCACCATCATCGGAAAAGGTGATGGCGACAGGCGGCGTGCTACTGGCATCGGCCGAGGATTACGTGCCCGACTGGCCGCTGGCCTGCGGCTGGGGTCTTAGAAGCTGGGTCGAGGATAACCGCGATATTGTCGTGCGGTTCATCCGTGCCTGGGCGGCCTCCAGCGACTGGCTGCAAGCGCCCGAAAACAAGGCAGAAACGCTCGAGCTATTGATGTCGCAGGGAGGGCTGACCCGTGAACGGGCCGAACACGCTTATATCCGGGTGGTGCCCCAGGGGGCGATCAACGCCCAAGCGATCCGCAAGAATATGGAACTGCGTATTGAGCTCGGCGTCTATGCCCCGCCCCATCACGCGGCAGAGCACTTCTATGATGCGAGCTATTGGTGCGAAGCGACCGGCCTGCCCGCGCCCGAACCCGCCGGGCGACCCAAAAATGCTGCGTAACGCCAATAGCCAAGCTCAATCCATAAATTCAGGGCAGCACTAACGGTGATCGATGTGGATCGTGTAATTTTTCTGCTTCTATTTTTTTCCATTTGTATCCTGTCTGGCCCGGTCAGCGCGACAGATGAAAAACTGGCTCATGTCGTCCGGTTCACGGACTATCAAAAAGGTTCAATCAACGACTGGCTGAATGGCAAAGGCTTTCGTTTGAAGCTCGATGCACAATCGCGAACCTATATCGATTTCAAGGCCGATGCGAAGGGGCTTGAACTTTTTACCAAGCAACCTGCTTTCGGCCTACTGGAGAACGAATCTGTCAATGTGAAGAAGTTCCGTTACGTCGAGATTGATTGGGGTCTAAATAAACAGCCCCAGATGATTTCCTGGGAAAAGGGAATACGCAATCAGGCCATAATGGTTCTTATTTTCTTGGGCGATCAACGCCAACCCAGCGGATCCATGTTCATTCCCGACAGTCCATATTTCATCGGTCTATTTTTATGTGCGGGGGATGACCGGGTGAATCACCCTTATGTCGGGGCTCATTATCAGAAGGGCGGCCGTTATCTCTGCACCGACAAGCCGCCGCAGGGACAGATGATTACCTCACGGTTTGATCTCCTCAACGGGTATCAAACCTATTTCGATAAGGAAAAAGACGACAACCCTGCCGTTTCCGGCATTGCCTTGGAGGTAGACACCTCAAAGGCAAAAGACGGCGGTCAGTCATCCGCGTTCATTCGCGAAATTCGCTTCTTTCAATGAGGGGGCGAGAGCCCAGCCCCCACGCCGTCGCCTACTCCGCCACCCTATTCAGCCGCTTGGGCGCCCTTGGCGTCGCGGATCGCCCGCCACACCCGTTCCGGGCTCGCCGGCATCGGCACATTACGAATACCCAGCACGCTTAGCGCATCGACAATCGCATTGGCCACCGCCGGCATTGAGCCGACCGCGCCCGCTTCGCCCACGCCCTTGACGCCCAAGGGATTGGTCTTGGTCGGCACCGGGTTACAGTTGACGGTCATGTTTGAAAAATCCGCCGCGCGCGGCATGGCATAATCCATGAAGGTGCCGGTCATCGGCTGACCGGTTTCGGGATCATAGGCCATATCTTCCATCAGAATCTGGCCCGCCCCCTGGGCGATGCCGCCATGTACCTGACCACGGACCAGGTTGATATTGAGAACCGTGCCGACGTCATCGACCACTGAATAATTGATCATCTCAATCTTGCCGGTTTCGGGATCCACTTCCAACTCGCAGACATGCACGCCATTGGGATAGTTCGCCGCCTTGGCGACATGAACGGCGGTTTCCACCAAGCCTGGTTCAACATCATCGGGCAGCATTTTCGGATTCACCGCCGCCTTGGCGACATCCTTGATGGTCAACGTCTTGTTGGACTTGGGCGAAGAAAACACCCCTTCGTCAAACGCCACATCATCGAGGTCGACTTCCATAATATGGGCGGCGATCTTCGTCGATTTTTCAATCACCTTATTGGTCGCCAGCAGCACCGCCGATGAGCCCAGCGCCGATGAGCGCGAGCCGCCGGAACCATGGCCGAAGGCGACCTTGTCGGTATCGCCCCAGACATAGCGCACGTCGTCAAACGATAGCCCCAGTTTATCGCAGACGATCTGCTTGAAGACCGTTTCATGGCCCTGGCCGCCGGTGACCGAGCCCGCCGTGAGCGTCGCGGTGCCGAGGCGGTCGAACCTGAGTCCCGCCCCCTCAACGCCGGGCGAAGCGGCTTTTTCAATACAATTGGAAAAGCCCAAGCCGCGCAGCTTGCCACGCTGTTTCGCTTCCGCGCGGCGCGCATCGAACCCGGCATAATCGGCAAGGTCGAGCGCCATATCCATATTTTTTTCGAACTCGCCCGAATCGTAATTGAACGTCAGCGCCGTCTTATACGGCAGCTCCGATGGCGCAATGCAATTCTTGCGACGCAGTTCTGCGGGATCAACGCCCAATTGGTCTGCCGCGATATCGACGATACGTTCAATGATGAACGATGCTTCGGGCCGGCCCGCACCACGATAAGGGCGCAATGGCACCGTATGTGTAAAGACCCCGGTGACGTCGACGCTGATGGCCGGAATTTTATAGACCCCGGCGATGCCGCCCAGATTGTTGAAGGCAGGATTGATCGTACCCTGCATCAGGCAGCACCCGAGCGCGGCGACTGATGTGACATGCAGCCCGGTGAAGCGATGATCTGCATCAAGCGCCAATTCGACCATGACGGCGCAATCGCGGCCCTGGGAATCGGACAAGATGGCTTCGGACCGGGTGCTGGTCCATTTAACCGGGCGGCCTAGCAGTTTGGAGGCCAGCAGCACCAGCCCATTTTCATTGAAGATGCCGGACTTCATGCCGAAGGAACCACCCACGTCATGGGCGATCACCCGCAGCTTACTTTCGGGCACCTTGAGAATCTTACCAGCGACGGTGGCGCGATAGGTATGCGCGCCCTGGGTCGTGGTATAGAGCGTGTAGTGATCTTCGGGCCCATTGTAATCGGCAATGCACGAGCGCGGCTCCATCGCCGCGACAACAACCCGGTTGATCACCAGCTTTTCCTTGATCACATGGGCGGCGGTTTTAAGGGCAGCTTCTGTCGCGTCCCGGTCCCCCCCGGTATGAACGAAGGAAACATTGCTGGGGCATTCGTCCCAGACCAGCGGGGCGCCCGGCGCTTGCGCGTCCTCGGTCCCGGTGACCGACGGCAGGGACTCGTAATCGACCGCCACCAGTTCGGCCGCGTCCATCGCTTGATAGGGGGTTTCAGCAACCACGAAGGCGACGTAATCACCGACCCGGCGCACCTTATCCTGGGCAAGCGCCGGGGTCGGCGGCACAAACATCGGCGTGCCATCGCGCAAAGTCTTGCCGGCACCCGCAGGAATGTCGCCAAAGCCCGAGGCCTTCCAATCGGCCCAGGTCAGCACCGCGACAACACCCGGCGCCGCCCTGGCAGCTTCGGCATCAATGGAACGGATATTGGCGTGGGCGTGGGGGGAACGCACCACCACCCCATAGGCCATACCGGCAAGTTTGATATCGTCCACATAACGCCCGCCGCCGCGCAGCAATCGTGGATCTTCGGAACGCGGCACCCCTTGGCCAATGGCATATTCGCCCATAGAAATTCTCCCTTAATTTTATTGGCGCCAGCTTAGCACGGCTGCGCGCCGAGCAAAAAGCGAGATAACACGCCACCTCCCAGGTCACCGTCCCCACCCCCAGGCACCTCGCACGGTATAAAATTTATACGGCAGATAAATATTGCCTTGATTACGCCATGATCAGCGCGCATTTACGCTTTCAGGGATGGCCCGTCTGGGAACCGCCGGGATGGCGCTCCAATGGCCAGGGCATATGAGTTGGGCGCATGGAGAAGCGCGGGTTTCCATCCTGAAGTCATTTTGGTGGGGTAATCCGGCCGTTGCCGGCGGCGCAAATGCTCTCCTATCGCTGCCCTGCTCATGACGCCCGGTGCCGGCTGACGGCACCTGATTTGACTGCAAGACAGCGCGTGCCCATGTCTGCAATCCTCTGGAACCGTGCCGGACAGTTTGGTCCCGCCTATCACTCCCCCCTCAACAAGCCAGGCGTCCAAGCCCGTTATTGCCCGATAGGGAATTCACGATGAATCTTAAAATTGTTGTCTCCGGGGTGATGGCCCTTGGCGTGGTGATTGCCGGCTTTGCCTTCCGCGAACCGATCGCCAATTCCGTTAGCGGCCTGTTCACAGACAAGAAACCGCAGCAGGCAAACGCCAGCGGCGATGCAGCTGGCGGCAGCCAGCGAGGCAGTCGCGGGGGACGACGTCGTGGTGGTGGCGGCGTATCGGTGACCCTAGCAAGCGTCGAAAGCCGCGATATGCCCTTACAACTAACGGCCATCGGTACCGCCCAGGCACGGGCCACCGTCGCCATCAAGGCGCGAGTCGATGGTCAATTGATCGAGGCCTTTTTCGAAGAAGGCCAGCAAGTCAAAAAGGGCCAGAAATTATTTCGCATCGACCCGCGTCCGTTC
>JBLHLO010000200.1:0-4764 GCA_047621105.1 Alphaproteobacteria bacterium | reverse complement strand
GGCACGACGGTCACCCTAACCATCAGCCGCAAGGAACAAGCCACCCCCTTGGCTGTCAGCCTTAAGCGGACGTTGATTGTCTGGCCGACGGTTTCCCTCAGACGCGAAAAGGGCGTTGCCGTTATTACCATTACCGGCTTTAACCAACATACCGCACGCAACCTCAATCGTTTCCTTATCAAACTGAACGCCACTAAAACGAACCGCCCAAAAGGCATTATTCTCGACATGCGCGGCAATCCTGGCGGGTTACTGGATCAGGCGGTGGCCGTCGCCGACAGTTTTCTCGGTCGCGGACGTATCGTGTCTACCCGTGGACGTCATCCCGATAGTTTCCAATTTTTCAATGCAACCGGCCGCGACCTGATCAACCGCCTGCCGCTGGCCATATTGATCAACGGACAATCGGCCTCGGCCGCAGAAATTGTCGCTGCCGCCCTTCAGGACCACGGTCGCGCCGTGGTCATCGGTTCCAATTCCTATGGCAAGGGCACGGTCCAGAACATCACCCGTCTGTCTAATGACGGCGAACTCATCCTAACCTGGGCACGATTCCATGCGCCGTCAGGCTATGCCCTCGAAAATATTGGCGTGATGCCTAATTTCTGCACCTTGCCCACCGATAGCGCCAAGGCGATTTCAACTGACGCCCTTGGTATACGTGCGACAGAATCCGCCATCATCCTACCTGCATGGCGTGCCCATTTGGGCTACGACAAGAAAAGCGCCAGAGAGTTGCGCCAACGATGCCCCAGGCGCAGCGAGGCCCCCGCCAGCGATATTGACGTTGCCGCCCAGGTATTAGCGAACCCAAGGCTCTATGCCCAGGCGCTGGGCGCCTCACGGCCTGCCCTGGCGCGCCGCACCCAAGGCCAGGGCGCCGAAGCCCGCTAGGCCCTTGCTGTACAACGATGGGGCCCTGTCCGTGGGCCTGAGACTTGACAACTCAGCCGGGAAGGCTATGTTCCCGGCTTCCGCAACCAAAGCGTATTGAGACCGATCATGGCCAAAGCAAATACCATCGTCATCAAGATGCTCTCCAGCGAGGGCACGGGCTATTTCTACGTGGCCAAGAAGAACCCGCGTGTCCAGACCGAAAAGATGGAAATGCGCAAATACGATCCGGTGGTTCGCAAACACACCATCTTCAAGGAAGCTAAAATTAAATAGTTTAGCTGGGTAGCCGTCTTAGCGAATACCAGGCCGGCGCAAGCCGGCTTTTTGCTGTGCGCTTTTTACTGATTGGTCCGACATCTCGGTCCCACCAAAAATAATATGAAATGATATTAGGGGCTGCTCGCCATTTTCAAAGGGCGGCTCAAGCCAGGCGCCACAACTTGATTGCGCCCAGCCCCTTTCGCCATATAAAGCGCCTTATCCGCGGCAGCCAGTAATTCGTCAGCGGTCGTTTCAGCACCTTTGGTCCAGGCAACGCCGATGGATGCAGTGATGTGCAAGGGCCCGTCATCGGCACCAACGTCGAAGGGTTTTCCGTCGATGATAAACCGCAGACGTTCTGCCACACGATGCGCAATCTCTGGCTCACATTCTGGCATAACAATGACAAATTCCTCACCACCTAACCGTGCGGCCATGTCGAATTCACGCAAATTTCTCACGATGCGCTGCGCCAGCTCCTTAAGCACAGCATCACCGGCTGGATGCCCGTATGTATCGTTGACGGTCTTGAAAAAATCAATGTCCAGCATCAATAGGCTGACCTGCTTGTTGCTGTCTACCGAACGGCTCAAAACCGTCCCCATATGTGCCTTCAGATAACGGTGATTGTGCAGTCCCGTCAGGTCGTCGGTGAGTGCCAAAGACAAACTACGCTGGTAATTGTCATTCAACCGTTCACGGTATCGTTTCTGGCACAACTGTGTCCGCGTGCGGGCCTTCAATTCATTGGCATCTACTGGACGGACAAGATAATCGTTTATGCCCAACTCAAAGCCCTTGGCAAGACCGCCTATTTCATCCGACTCAATAATGAGCAGCACCGGCAGGGTGCGGCTCTTTTCCATGGCGCGCAGTACTGATGTCAGCCGCAGGCCATCGCCATTATCAAGATAGAGGCTGGTGATCAATAAATCGTAGCTGGCATCATTCACGGCTTTTATTGCTTCTTCGGCATTCTGAACGTAGTCCACTACATGGCCTTGCTCTTTTAAGGTCGACGACAATCGTTCGCCGTAGAATTCATCGGGCTCAACGACCAAAATTCTACCCATAAACTGAGCATCGTCTTCGATACCGGACATGCCCGGCATAACACCGAACTGATCGCAGGTTTCTTCGCGCATGCGCCATTCATCCATGGTGCGCTTCATGCGTGCCAGCGATCGTATGCGAGCAAAAAGGGTCACGTCATTTACGGGCTTAGTCAGAAAATCGTCGGCACCCGCTTCAAGTCCGGTGACACGGTCGGCAACGTCGGACAACGCCGTCACCATCACAACCGGGATATGGTTCGTGGCCGGATCGGTCTTGAGCCGCCGGCACACCTCGAATCCGTCCATTTCCGGCATCATGACATCTAGCAGGATAATATCGGGTGCTTCGCTGACAGCGAGTTTCAGCGCATCAGCGCCGTTCATAGCGGTCACGACAGTAAAATATTCAGCAGTGAGTTTCGCATCGAGGACCTTGACGTTTGCCGGAAGGTCGTCGACCACAAGAATGCGTGCCGTCATCGCACTATTTCAAAACCTTTTGAATGGTTTCCATGAACGTAGTAACGGAAATCGGTTTGGAGATATAAGCTTCGCAACCGCCCTCCCGGATCTTTTCCTCATCACCCTTCATGGCAAAGGCCGTGACAGCAATAACGGGAATAGATTTCAGCTCGTCGTCCTGCTTAAGCTGCTTGGTGACCTCAAGACCGGAAATCTCCGGCAATTGAATATCTAGAAGAATGAGATCTGGACGATGTAGCCGTGCCAAACCAACAGCTTCCATACCATTCCTGGTTTGCACGGTCGCATATCCATGCGCTTCCAGAAGGTCATGGAAGAGCTTCATATTGAGCTCGTTATCTTCAACAATGAGTACTTTGCGCGACATAGTCTGGTGCTCACCTTGCTCGTTATTGGGCCTATCCAGCCTTATTCCCGACCCGGGGAACTGGCGCCTAACCAAGCTGGCAGGCACGCGGGACCGGGATCCATACTGGAGCCCGTTCATTAAGATTTAGTAAGTCCCCTACGCCTCAAGGCATTCAAAAGACGCAGAGAGGCTCCGAAAACCCCGCGAATCAACCGGTTCGCCTTATGCCCCGCATATTAACCATATTTTGGGAGCCCCACGTTGGGAAATCATTGCCCCAGCCTAGAGCCCATCAGCATTTAGGTTGTTCCAAGGCCTCAATACGCTCTAGCCGCGCCTTGACTGAAAAAGTGCCGTAATCGATCTCAAAATTATCGGCAACACCATTGTCGAACAGGCGAAACCCCAGCTCGTAATCAGGCTCGGCCTTCGAATCCTTGAGGGGGAAAAAAGCCAGCCGTATGCGCCAAGATGGCCGGTTGGTGAGTGGTTCCTTGGCCCATGCGTTGGTCGCCCGGGCCAGATGCCTACCAAGCACGGCACTGACGGCGAGCGGACCATCGATGCCCGCGCCATCAAACACGGTGCGATAAACCAGCTTTTCCCCGCGCCGGGCTGCCGTAATCAGTTCCACCATATGTTGGGTCGGAAACATACTCCCCTTAGGCAAGTCGTAGCGAGTTCCCTTGGGTTGGCTATAATCAGCGCCACCCCCGCCGCCGCCCGGCTTGAGCCGGGCCTTGCCCTGAAAATCCTCCGTCACCCGTCCCGCACGGGTATTACGGCTGGTAAAACGGTAAGTGAGCCCATCGACAGATTCGAAACTTGAAAAATTTGATTCGGTCTCAACCATATTATTTGAATTATCGGTGATATTGAGCTTGAGCCGTTGCTTGACTGTCCAGCCGCTGCACGCCTTAACCCATTCCATCACTAATGCGCCCCTGGCACCTGACACATTTCCTCCCTGGCGGGTGTGGCCGAGTTCCAACACGTAAATAGCCTGGTGTGGCACAAGATCGACCTTAGCCAACCCCTGGGCGGGAACCGGCGCCGCAGAAGCAGACAGGATCATCGCACCACCCAAAACAGAAACCTTCAACACCCTAAATCGCACGCCTACCTCCTTCTGGCCCGGCTTGTGACCCGGCACGTTATCGACCTCCCCAGTGCCGCATTATGTCACCCTTTGCAACCGTCAGATAGCGCCTGCCCGCACGGCAGAAGCTGCCGGGCAAGAATACGTGAAAGGCCCTAAAGCCCCTCCACCCGGCAAGAATTGCCCGCTGAATATATGCATAATAGACTGATATATAATGTTTTTATGCGTTGGCACGAGGGTTGCTTTTATAGCGTCGGGATAACCCTGTCCAGAGCCCGGGCGCGAACCGCCCCGTTCACGACATAAGGATCGAAGAGTTATGGCAGACAAGAGCAAAAAGACCGGCAACGACCGTGCAACACGCAAAGCCCCATCTGATTCACGTTTAATAAACGAAATCGACAGCGCGGCCGGACGCCTCCTGTCAACCATCGGCCCCGACAAATCCGGCGCCGCCAGCCTTGGTCGAACAGGCGCTCGGTGCGGCCGAGGAAATCGAAACCTTCCTCGCCGGACAATCAGCGCGGATCGCCTATCTCGAGAACCTAACGCTGACCGACGAATTAACCGGACTGTGTAACCGGCGTGGCTTCAACGAACAGCTGCGGCGCACTCTC
>JBLHLO010000199.1:0-4766 GCA_047621105.1 Alphaproteobacteria bacterium | reverse complement strand
GGCTGCCCGTGGTGATTGGCACTGATTCGGAAACCCGCATGGGGGCGATGCCACGCTTGCACCTGCACGAAGGTGTGCCGTCGCTGGCGCCATGGCCGACGGAAACGCATTTCTTTGAAAAACTGGAGGGGGATGTGTTCGAAGGCGATTTCATCTTTAAAGATGGGGCCATTACGCCCAATGATGCGCCGGGGTTTGGTGCCAGTATCGATATGAAGCAGGTAAAAAAATATCTCGCAAAATAAGCGGGCATGAATAAATAGAACAGAAGGAGGCCTGAGGCCCATGCTTTACGATTCTGAATCCGGCGATTTTGAGGTCACTCTCGGCGGCGACACGATGTTGACCCGCAAGCTGTCGATCTACGATGAACCACGCTTTAAGGCGCTGGCGGATCTGTTCCGCAAATCTGATGTTGGTTTTGTCAATTTGGAAGGGTCAGTGCGTAACTGGGACGAAGGACAGCCCGGTATCACGCGCGGTACTTTTATGACTACGCCGCCGGCGCTGCTGGAGGACCTCAAGTGGTTTGGCGTCAACATGGTCAGCACCGCTAATAATCACGCTTTTGATTACGGTGAAGACGGCATGATGGCGACCGTCCAACATCTTGACGCAGCCGGTATCGCCCATTCAGGTGCGGGCCATAACTTGGCGGCGGCGCGTTCGCCGGGCTATCTCGAAACCAAGCATGGCCGGGTCGGCTTGGTATCGGCCACGGCCACCTACCGGCCCTGGAATGTGGCCGGCGCCCAGCGCCGTGATCTACCGGGTCGACCGGGTATTAATCCGCTTGCCAATGGGAAGACATACCAAGTTGATAGTGCGGCCTTTGATGCCTTCAGCCGGGCCAGTCGCGAGCTCGGGTTCGATCTGGAAAAAACCAGGGCACGCGGGCATTTCTACAGCCCCAAGGAAATTTCCAACGACGATGACGCTTCGCTGGAAATTTTTGGCGCCAAGATCAAGCGCGCCAAAAACTTTTCTATTTTATCCAAAGCCGATGATGAAGACCTGGCCGAGAATTTGCGCTGGGTCAAGGAGGCGCGCCGCCAAGCCGATTGGGTGATGTTCTCGCTCCATTATCATGAATTTGGCGGCAAGAGCCTGAATCAGGCAAAGACCCGGACCGAAATTGGGGAGCCCGCCGATTTCGTCATTGATGTCGCTCACAAGGCTATTGATGCCGGCGCCGATATTTTTGTCGGTCACGGTTCACATATTCCGCTTGGTATTGAGATTTATAAGGGGAAGCCAATACTTTATAGCGTTGGCAACATGGTCTTCCAGAATGAGACCGTGCGCTTTTTCCCCGATACTGCCTATGAGCGTTTCGGCCTTGGCCCGGATGCAACGCCAGCTGATTTTCTTGATGCCCGCACCGATGGCGGCAAGAAGGGGCATCCCGCCCATGCCGGGTTCTGGGAGAACATCGTGATCAAGCTCGTCTTTCGAAAGGGGAAACTGGCTGAAATCCGCGTTTATCCGATCGATCAGGGCCATGGTCGCGCGCGTGCCATGCGCGGCCGGCCGATGCTGGCCGATGGCAAAGTGGCGGCCCGGGTGCTCGGGCGCCTTAAGAACCTCTCCGCTCTCTATGGCACCAAGATTACGATTGCTAAGAACGTCGGAGTGATCAAACTGGCCGCTGGCCGCCGCTGATCGGCAAATCTTTATGAATCGTCAATCACTTGTTGATATGCCTAAACTGTCGACCTTATGGTCTACAGGAATCACCCTGTATTTTTAAATATCAAAGATGCTGAGGCGGGTGTAATGGCAAGGGGGCACAAGTGGCAAGGATTTTAAGTACGCTAGTAATCATGGGGGGGCTTGGAGCCGCCATGGGGGCGCCGGTGGAAGCCCAAGCATCGGGGATGGCGCTCCGTGAGTTTGGCGCCAACGGTCTGGGGACGGCTTACGCCGGGGCGACGGCGGCTGCCGATGATGTCACTTTCATGGCTTTCAACCCGGCCGGGATCACGCGGCAACGTGGCGAAAATCTTTCGGCCAATATGACCCTGATCCTGCCGAAGGCTGAATTTAGCCTTCAAAGTTCAACCACGCAGGCGGGCGGGACTATCGGCGGCGGCAATGGCGGCAGCAACATCGGCAAGGAAGTATATGTGCCGGCCTTTTTCTATTCGCGGGAAATCACGCCAGACCTCTTCGCCGGGATATCGCTAACGGTGCCCTTTGGCCTTGCCACGAATTACGAAACGGATTGGGCTGGGCGGTATCATGCGCTTGAAACCGATATCAAGGTCTACAACCTCAACCCCGTCGCGGCTTACCGGGTTAATCCCCAATTGTCCGTGGCAGCCGGCGTGCAACTTGTCTATGCCAGGGGCGTGTTATCCAATGCGGTGGATTTTGGGACGATTGCTGCAGGCTTCGGTGGTATAGCCACCCAGGAAGATGGCATCGCGACATCCGAAGGCGATGATGTGGCCTTGGGTTACAATTTTGGAATCCTCTACCAAATCCGGCCCAATACGCGCATCGGTGCAGCCTATCGTTCAAAGCTGCATACCGGACTAAAGGGTGGGGCCGAATTCAACAATAGTCCCCGTGGCGCACTAGTTGCTGGGGTAACGGGTCAATTCGTACGCTCGGAAGTCGAATCGGAAGTTAATTTTCCGGAAACCGCATCCTTCGGTATTCATCATCAGGTCAATCCGCGTTTTGCCATTATGGCCGAGGCCGCTTGGACCGCCTGGAGCCGTATCGAAGAATTTCGCATTGACTTCGCCAATGCCGCACAATCCGATAGCGTCATTGCCAGCAATTGGGATGACACTTGGTTCGTTGCTATCGGTGCGACCTATCAGGTCAATGATAAGTGGAACCTGCGTGGCGGCCTTGCTTATGATCAAAGCCCGGTCCCCGCCGAAACCCGGACCCCCCGGGTGCCGGATGAAGACCGCACCTGGTTCAGCATCGGGGCGCGTTATGCAATCTCATCCAGTTCATTCGTAGATATTGGCTATACTCACCTCTTCTTTGATAAAGCTACTACGCAGTTAAGTACCGCCGCTGATACGAACAATCAATTCAGGGGCAACCTTTCCGGTAGCTTTGATACGTCTGTTGATGTTCTGTCGGCCCAGGTGCGTGTGAATTTCTAGTTATCGTAGCTTTTGCCTGTGCGGGCACCCGCCCGGCCATCGCGGCGCTAAGATCATTGCTGGGGTCGGCCGTCAGCTGGGCCTGGTCAGGGCAATTTTGATGAGAGGTCATGCTGAGGGGGGCGTTGCTGATGCCGATGGGCTGAAGCAAGGTGCGGCGCTGATCAATAAACCGTTCGAGCTGGCGTATCTTGCCTGTCAGGTTCGTCAAGCACTCGACGGTCCCACGGACTAATGGCGGCTGAAATCCCCTCGGCAGCGCCTAGTGCTGCCGCCGTGCCGTTACGCGTGGAGCTTGCCGTTTACGGCGCCGGTGCATTCTTCACCACGATGCATTTCATGGCGATCACCATCGTACCCTTGTGGGTCGTCGGGCTTGATCTGTCGCCGTTTATGTTAGGAATCGTGTTGGGTTGTCGGCCGGTTCTGGCGCTTTTCCTGTCCATACACATCGGTGTGCTGATGGATCGCATTGGTGGGCGCCGGATGCTTTTATTTCTTGCGATCATAGGTTTGATCGTCCCACTGCTTTATCCGGTCCTGCCTTATGTCTGGGCGGTGATCGTCCTGCAGATGCTTTGGGGTTTCGCCGATTCTACCGGCTGGCTTGGGGCCCAAACACTGGTCGGTCAGCTTATGAACGGGCGCACGGTTTATGCCGGGCGCCTGAGCGTGGCGAGCCGGGTTGGCAATACCATTGGTCCACCGTTGGTCGGTGTCATGTGGGATTTTGTTGGCCCCTGGGGGGCGTTTGGTTTGGCGGGGTTGTGGGGAGTAGGCGCCGTCGTTTCGGCGTTGCTGTTGCCGCCTTTGATCTCCAGACCCTCCGTATCGGTAGCGGCCAGTGCTAAGGGCGCCTCCGGCACACTTCGCGATCTGCTGCCAAAGGCTTCAGATTACGTCGATACCTTCCGGTTGCTGGCGGTGCCGACGATTGCGATCACCGTGGCCATCGGCATGATGACTCATCTTGGCAACAACATTCAGTCCTCATTCTATGTCGTGTGGCTGAACAGCACGGGCGTGTCCGGCACGGTGATCGGGCTCTTGTTTGCGCTTTCTTCGATTGCGGCGGGTGTTGGCCCCCTGCTGGCGGCGCCACTCTCGCGCTGGATCAAGCCTTATTGGCTGCTGTGGTCTGTCGTCTGGGCCGCGATCGTGCTGATCGCCATTACGCCGATGTTTGGCACGCTCTTCGTCTTGGGGGTGGTGCTGTCGACACGGGCCCTGTTGAATGGCATTCATCAGCCATTGGTGATCACGTTAATGCTGCGAACGGCTGGAGCGGGCTCCCAGGGCAAGGCCATGGGCCTACGGGCCACGGCGAACCGTGTCACGTCGATCGCCGCACCTGTCGTCATGGGGACGATCGCCCAAGTCGCGGGTATCGAAGTGAGTTTCTATATCCTGGGTATCCTGGCGACGGTGCTGATGGGGGCCATCGCCATATGGATGATGCGGCATCCTGAAATTCATGAGAACGCCCGCGAGGGTTAGTCGGGTTAAACCAGTATCGCCTCAGGCTTGTTTCTTGAATGCGGGATGGGGTGTGGGTTTGCCGTTTTGGTCCACATGAACAAATACAATTTTGTCCACTTCGGTGATCAATGCCCCGGTTTCCTTGTTCCGAACCTGACA